>NZ_JBAWTG010000043.1:0-44397 GCF_037106235.1 Methylobacterium nigriterrae
CGTCACCTCGGCCGACGTGAATGCCTACCTGCGCGAGATCACGGGCCAGGACATCACCGCCAAGGATTTTCGGACCTGGGCCGGCACGGTGCTGGCCGCTCTCGCCCTGCGGGAATTCGAGGCCTTCGACAGCGAGGCCAAGGCCAAGAAGAACATCCGGGCGGCGATCGAGGGGGTGGCGAGCCGGCTCGGGAACACGCCAACCATCTGCCGCAAGTGCTACATCCACCCGCAGATCCTCGACGGGTACCTCGAGGGAGATCTCCTGTCGAACCTCAAGGATGCCGTCGAGACGGAGCTCTGCGCGGATCTGAGCCGGCTCCGCCCCGAGGAGGCCGCCGTGCTGAGCCTGCTGCAGAAGCGCCTGGAGGCGGCGGAATCCGCCCCGAAGCCGGCGCGCAGGGGCCGGACGGGAGGACGGGCGCCCGGTTCCGCGCGCCCCAGGCCGTCGCCCCGCAAGGGCGCGCAAGGCCGGCCCGACCGTGGCGGGGCCTCCGCCTCGGCTCCGTGAGGTGTCGGCACGCGACCTTCCCGGGCCTTGAGTTTGGAACGGAGTTAAGAGTTAAATTCCGTCCTGACGGCCGGCAAACGGCGCAGGCTGAGGGATACGGACCATGGAAGTCGACGCGCTCCTGCTCTCGCGCATCCAGTTCGGCTTCACGATGGCCTTCCACATCATCTTCCCGGCCTTCACGATCGGGCTCGCGAGCTTCCTGGCGCGCCTTGAGGCGCAGTGGCTCTGGACCGGCGATCCGATGTACCGGAACCTGTACCGGTTCTGGGTGAAGGTCTTCGCGGTGTCCTTCGGGCTCGGCGTCGTCTCGGGCATCGTGATGAGCTACCAGCTCGGCACGAACTGGTCGCGCTACTCCGACTTCACCGGCAACGTGCTCGGGCCGCTGATCCAGTACGAGGTCATCACGGCCTTCTTCCTGGAGGCGGGCTTCCTCGGGATCATGCTGTTCGGCTGGGAGCGGGTCGGGGACCGGCTCCACTTCGTCTCGACCTGCATGGTGGCGCTGGGCACCCTGGTCTCTGCCTTCTGGATTCTGTCGGCGAATTCCTGGATGCAGACGCCCGCGGGCTTCGTGGTCGAGAACGGCCGCGCCATCGCCACCGACTGGCTGAAGGTGATCTTCAACCCGTCCTTCCCGATCCGCTACGCTCACATGGTGCTGGGCTGCTACCTCACGACCGCCTTCGCGGTGGCCGGCATGTCGGCCTGGATGATCCTGCGCGCCCGCAAGGAGCCGCCCGAGAAGGTGGCGGGCGCCCGGCTCTCCCTGTCGATGGCCCTGTGGTTCGCGGTGATCTGCACGCCGATCCAGATCTTCATCGGCGACGCGCACGGGCTCGCCGTGCTGAAGCTGCAGCCGACCAAACTCGCGGCGATCGAGGCGAACTGGGAGACACAGAAGGACATGCCGCTCCTCCTGTTCGCGATCCCGAACGAGAAGGAGGAGCGCAACGACTTCGAGATCGGCATCCCGAGGCTCGGCAGCTTCATCCTCACGCACGACTTCTCGGGCGTCGTGCCGGGGCTGAAGGACGTGAAGCCCGACGAGCGGCCCCCGGTCTGGCCGGTCTTCTACGCGTTCCGCATCATGGTGGCGATCGGCGTCGCCATGCTGGGCCTGAGCCTGTGGAGCGTTGTGCTGCGATGGCGCGGCACGCTCTTCACGAACCGCCTCTTCCTCACCTGCGCCATGCTGATGACGCCTTCCGGCTTCGGCGCCGTCCTGTTCGGCTGGTTCACGGCCGAGATCGGTCGCCAGCCCTACATCGTCTACGGGCAGCTGCGCACGGCGGACGCGCATTCACCGCTCACCGCCCAGGCCGTGACAACCTCGCTCGTCGCCTTCCTGATCGCCTACGCGATCATCTTCGGCTTCGGCAGCTACTACCTCGCCAAGCTCCTGCGCAAAGGTCCCGAACCGCTGGAGGAGGCGCTGCGGGGCGACGACATCGCCCGCAAGCCCAAGCGTCCGCTCTCGGCCGTCAACGAGGATCTCAAGCCGAATCCGGCTTGAGCCGGGGCCGGCGCCTCAATGGTGCGCGGCCCCGCTCTGCGTAGGGCGGCGGACACCCGCCTCGCTCCGGCGCGTCGGCTCGGATTCGAGGACCGGGGCGAGGCCGAGCTGGCGGGCGAGGGAGACGAGATCCTTGAGACGGCCCGTCTGGGTCTTGCGCCGCAGGTTGAGTCGGTGGGTCTCGACCGTGCGCACGCTGAGGGAGAGCCGGCGCGCGACCTCCTTGTTGCTGAAGCCGGCGCTGAGGAAGCGCAGGACCTCGGCCTCGCGCGGGGTCAGGCCGAGGCCGTCGCCGGTCTCGGTCGCCGCCGGGCCCGGATCCGGCGCGCCCGTGAGGTGGCCGGTGCCCTCCGCGAGCGCCAGGATCGCCGTGCAGATGTCGCGGGGCGCGGCCTGGCGGCCCACGAACGCATCGGCGCCGGCCGCGATGAGGCGGCGCAGGTCCGCGGCCGTCAGGGCGCCGAACGGCACGAGGATGCGCAGCGAGGGCCAGCGCTCCTTGAGCCCGGCCAGGCGCGCGACCCCGTCCTCGAGGCGCCTCTCGTCGACGAAGACCAGCGCGATCGCGCCGGCGGCCGCCTCCTGCGTCAGGCCGGTCTCGCCGATCGTCTGCAGGGCCGGCAGGTGCTCCAGCGTTGCGCGAAATGTCGGACAGAAACCCTGCGGCTCGTCCAGAACAAGTACTCCCACGGCTCGACTCATGCCGAAACACCCCTCTTGTTCTCGGCACGGAACAGACCGACCGAGCTTGCGAGAGAAGTTTCAAGAGTCGTTCCAAGGATTTAGTCGGCGTTCGGTAAGGTAAATCGCCTGAAAGCCGCCGTTGAGGCGATCTTCACCACGCCGATTGTCCCGGCCGGGGACAGGCCCGTTAACGATCGCTGTACCGATTCGCGCCAGATCGCTGCCGGCGCCCCCGGTTCAGGCGGTCCGTGCCAGGATCAGGTCGGTGGCGGCGGAGACGACGCGGTCGCGCCCCGTGGTCTTGGCCTCGTAGAGGGCGATGTCGGCGCGCTTCAGGAGGCCCTCGATCGTCTCGCCCTCCGACCACTCGCTCACGCCGAAGCTGCAGGTGAGGCGCACGGGCCCCCGCGTGCCCCGGATGCGCAGGTCCCGGGCGAGCAGGCGCAGGCGGCCGGCATGGGCCTCGGCCTCGTCGAGCGACCGGCTGGGCAGCAGGACCGCGAATTCCTCGCCGCCGAGGCGCCCGACCACGCCCTCCTGCCCCAGCATGCGCGCGACCGCCTGGATCGCCGAATCGCCGACATCGTGGCCGTGCTCGTCGTTGATGCGCTTGAAGTGATCGATGTCGACGAGGATCGCGCCCATCCGGCCGTGATTGCCGACGCGCTCCGCGGCATCCCGGGCCCGGGCGAAGAAGGCGCGGCGATTGAGGAGACCGGTGAGCGGGTCGGTCTCGGCGAGGCGGATCAGCTCCTCCTGCATGGTGGTCAGGCGCTCGGCGGCGCGCAGCCGCGCGTGCAGCTCCTCGGCGCCCGGCGGCTTCTCGATGAAGTCGTCGGCGCCGCTGTCGAGGGCCTCGGCGAGGTTGCGGGCATTGCGGGCCGAGGACATCGTGACGACGTAGAGCGGGCGGCGCGCCTCCGCGAGCAGCCGGGCCGACCAGCACAGTTCGAGCCCGCTGATCGGCCGCACCTCGAGGCTCGTGATCAGGACCCGCACCGAGGGCGTGTTGTTCAGGAAATCCAGCGCTTCCGCCGAATCCGTGAAGGCATTGATCGTGTGGCCGCGCGGTTCGAGCAGGGCCGCGATGATCTTCAGCACCACCCGGCTCGAATCGACGATCATGATATGCATGGGTCAGGCTTCCGCGCGGTCCGAACGAGTCGCGGGATGATGCGTGCGAAACCTTAATGTGTCGCGAAAGCCGGGCGGGCCGCGCCAGCAGGACAGGGTGTCGACTTGGCGGATGCTGAGAAGCCGGCCGGCCGCACGAGGGCGTCGTCGCGCGGCGGACTCTATCCGGTCACGCCGGACTGCCGCTACTTCGTGGTGCGCGGCCGGCTCTGGCGCCGGGCCGATCCCGGCCTGCCCGAGGAGCGGCGTGCCTGCTTGGTCGCCGAACTGATGGGCGCCCGCCGGGCCGTCAGGGCCGCCAAGGCGGCCGGGCGCGCGGGCCTGCCTGGGGCGGCGGCCTCGCTCGCCGCGGCGCGCGGTGTCGTCGACGCGGCCAAGGTCGCGCTCGGAGAGCGCGGGCCGGTCTGGTGGAACGACGGGGCGCCCGACTACAACCGGCGCCTCGCGCGCAGCACGCCGTACGCGGCGTGGTTCGCGAGCCTCGCCGGGGCCGATCCGGTCAGCGGCGCGGCACCGTGACCGGGATGACGCGGGCGCCGCCCGCGTAGGCGGGCCCGGAATCGAGCTGCGACCAGCGTCCGGAGGCGTCGCGCGAGAGGATGCGCGCCTTCCCGGGCTTGCGGGGGCGGGCGGCCGGGCTGTCGATCACGTAGACGGTCGGCTCGCCGATCGGCGCGCGCTGGACGCCCGAGATCGTCGGCACGCCGTAGGTGCCGTAGCCCCAGGCCGGCGGGACGATCTCGCGCGGGGAGGGGAACCGCGTCAGCGGCGCGCCGATATAGGCGCCGCTGACCGCCGCGTCGGCGAAGCCGTATCCGTAGGCCGGCCCCGGGCCGCCCGTGTAGGCGAGATCCCGGGCGAGGGTCTGCGCCCCGGCCGGCCCGGCGGCGCACAGGGTGAGCGCTATGAGGGAACTCGCGAGACGTCCGAGGCCTGGGGACATGTTGCAACGCTCCGACACGAACCGACGATCCGGTTGAACCCCGCGCGCCGCAGACTCGTTCCGCGTGCGGGGCCGCCGCCAGCCGCGCAGAGTGCGTAAGCCGCCCCGATCCGGGCTCATTCACATGAAAACCCCGCGGCGGGCGCGGGGGTGGGGCCGGGTCGGCGGCGGCCGCCGGTCAGCGGCAGGTCGTGACCCGGCGCACGATCCAGCCCTCGCCCTCCACCCAGAGGCGTCGGCGCGAGCGGCTGCAGGTGCTGGCCTCGTCCTCCCCGTCCGAGACGCCGGCGACGGCGGGCATGGCCTGCCCCGCATCGGCGACCCGGGTCGGCGCGTGCTCCGTCGCGGGTGCGGCCGAGGCGCCGGAGAGCAGGCCGATCGACAGAGAGGTCGCGACCGTGAGCGTGGCCGCAGCGGTTTTCAGCAGCATGTCAACCTGCCCGCACGCCCATCACGGACGCGTCATCGGAGTCTTGGGGATCGTACAGGGGCGTACGGCTTCGTATCTGGGTGTGTAATTCACGACACCGTGATTCGGTTGCAGGACTTTCCGGTGCTCGTTCACGCCGGTGTGATCGGGGTCGGCGGGCGCCGTGCCGGGCGGAGCGGCTCGCCGCTCCGCGTCGCGGCGCCGCGCCGCGCGCCAGGGACTTGCCGGCGGCCGGACATGATAATAGGCAGGGTCCGCAAAGCAGATCCGAGGGTCACCCCAGATCTTGCTCGGGAAAGAACCTTCTTAAGAACATTTCTAAGCTTCAATCGGACGGCGTTGATCATGCCCGCGCCTGATTTGAACGCTTCCAAACTGGAGAACCTCGATGGCGGACGGGTCGACGTTCGTCCAGGCCTTCACGATCCTGTTTCGTGAGGGCCTGGAAGCGCTTCTGGTGATCGCGGCGCTCGCCGCCTTCCTGCGCCGGGCCGGCGCGTCCGAGAAGATCACGCCGCTCTACGCGGGCGCCGCGGCCGCGGCGCTGGCGAGCCTCGGCATGGCTTGGGTGTTCGAGACCTATTTCGACGGCAACCACAACGACCTCGTGGAGGCCGCCGTGATGCTGCTCGCCGCCGCGCTGATGTTCTACATGAGCGGCTGGCTGTTCATGAAGCAGGATCCGCGGGCCTGGCAGGCCGACCTGAACCGGATGGCCGAGCGGGCGCTCGGGGCCGGAACGGTACTGTCGCTCGCGGGCATCGCCTTCCTGGCGGTCTTCCGGGAGGGCGCCGAGACGATCCTGTTCCTGCACGCGCTGGCCAAGACCGGCAACGGCTTCGACGGCTCGCTCTTCGCCGGGCTCGGCGTCGCCGTGGCGGTGTTGGCGGCGGTCTTCGTCGCGATGCAGTGGCTCGCGCTGCGCCTGCCGCTGCGGCCGATGTTCCTGATCACCTCCGCCTTCCTGTTCGTGATGGGATTGCGGCTCGTTGGCCAGGCGCTCCAGGAATTCCAGGAGCAGACGATCGTCCCCGTGCACAATGACGGCGTGCCCGACTTCGTGACCGACCTCGGCTTCAACGGCAGCTGGGAGGCGCTCGGGGTGCAGGGCGTGCTGGCGCTCGTGGCGATCGCCTGCCTCGGCCTCTACTGGCTGCGCCGCGACGACCGGAAGGCGGCCGGCGCCACCCCCAAGCCGGCCGGCACGCAGGCGGCCCGCGCCAAGGCGGCGCAGGCCTGATCCGGGCTCCGTTCCGGGATCCGGGGCGGGCTCGACCCCGGCCCGGATCGGCCCCTCAGCGCAGATGAGCGGGCAGGGCGGGGACGGGCGGCCCGTCCGCCGTCACCGACAGCATCGGCAGCGTCACGGCGACCTGCGTGACGGGCCGGTCCCGCGGCAGCGCGGAGGCCGCGAAGGCCCCGATGCCGAGCGCGAGGCCGAGGGCGAGCAGCGACGTCTCGACGCCGCGATAGAAGCCGTCCATCGCAAGAAGTCTCCCGCATGAGCGGCGCCGGGATGCGGCGCGCCGCCGATGATGGCCGGGAGACGTGAGGGAAGCGTAACCGGCGCCTGGACGGGCTCAGGCCTGGCCCGCCACCCGCATCCGGGCGAGGCGCGGCGGCACCGGCTGCAGCAGGGCGGCGGCGAGGTTCGCCTCCAGCATGATCAGGTCGCGATCCGGGTCCGGGACCCAGCCGCAGCGGCAGCCGCCCGGCCCCGCATGCGCCTGCGAGACCTGCCCGTAGAGCAGACCCACCGCCCGCGCGGCCGCCTCCAGAGCCGTCATCACGGGAAGCGGATGTCCCCCGAGGCTCTGCCAGAAGGCCCGGATCAGGGCCTGTTCCAGGGCGGCCTGGCGCCGCTCGTCCTCCAGGCCGCAATCCGGGACGTGGTCGAGCCTGTCGCTCATGCCCGGCCTCGCCGGCGGTCGGGCGCGAACTCGGGGCTCGCCGCCATGAAATCGATGAGGTCGCCGAGTCGGTGCAACCGCAGATCGAGGCAAGACCCGTCCCACCACGCGATCCGCGCGCATCCGCGGATCAGGTCGAGTGCCCGTACCATTCCGGCCTCCATCGCTTGCGGGCGGCGCATCGGCCAGGAGGCTTCATGCGCCCGCTTCCTCCAAGTGATGATCATGTTTTTATGTGTAATCAAGCTCTGCGGTAAATATTGGAAGTACTATAAATCGCGAACAATCCCCGAAATTTCGGTTCTTTTATTTCGAATGACTCCACGCATGCGTGAAAAGGCATTCCCGCGAGACGATTACCGGCTGGCGGGGCGCGCGGCTCGGCGCACGACAGGCCGGGAACCGTGTCGGGCGAACGCCGAGATCTCGGGGTGAAGCTGCCTCGTTCGTGCCGTGGGTGACGAAGCCCGCCGCCCGCGTCGCGTCCCGCCTCCCGTCGCGATTCGCCCGCTGCGCCGGGGCCAGCACGCGAGGGCGGACGCGCCCGGCATCCTCAGCCCCTGTAGGCCACCAGTACCGCGCCCGCCGCGATGAGGCCGACGCCGAGCCAGTTCGGACCGGACAGGTGCTCGCCCAGGAACACGACGCCGAAGATCGCCACCAGCACGACGCTGAGCTTGTCGAGCGGCGCGACGCGGGCGGCTTCGCCGAGGCTCAGCGCCCGGAAGTAGCAGAGCCAGGACGCGCCCGTCGCTAGCCCCGAGAGGACGAGGAAGAGGGCGCTGCGCCCGGGCACCGTCGCGAGGCCGTGCGCCTGACCCGAGGCGACGAGGATCGCGCCCGTGAGGCCGAGGATCACGAGCGTGCGCAGGAAGGTGGCGACATCCGACGGCACGTCCGAGACGCCGAGCTTGGCGAGGACCGCCGTCAGGGCCGCGAAGGCCGCCGAGAGGAGCGCCCAGAAGCGCCAGGATTGCAGGAGCGGCTCCACGGCACCCTCCTCAGAGAATGGCCCGCATCGCGAGGAGGCCGAGGAACAGGCCGGCGAGGCCGAGCACGACTGAGCCGAGGATATAGGTGAGCGCCGCGCCGGTCTCGCCCCGCTCCAGGAGGAGCACCGCCTCGAGCGAGTAGGACGAGAAGGTGGTGAAGCCGCCGAGGATGCCGGTGGCGATGAACAGGCGCGCCGCCAGCGGGGCGCCGCGCGCCGCGAACCAGCCCGTGAACACCCCCATCAGGATCGAGCCCAGGATGTTGATGCCCATGGTGCCGTAGGGAAAGCCCGACCCGAGCCGCGCAGCCGCGAGGCCGACCCCGTGACGGGCCATCCCGCCGAGACCCGCCCCGATGAACACGAGTAGAAAGCTCTGCACGCGCGATTCTCCGGCCCCGCAACGGGTCAGCATCTCCCGCGCCGTGGCGCGCTGATCAAGCCCCGCGGCCCGTCACGATCTCGCTCGGCCCGGCCCGCGGCGCCGGGCGGGCCTATGAACCCGCTCGGGGCCCTCGCCCGTCGCGCGGGCGAGTCTGAACGCGCTATCGCTTCACGCCCGCGTCCCGATGGTGTAGGCGCGACGCCTTGAGCCCCTCACGGGACGCCCGGCCGCCGGGAGCCCCCGCTCCGCGCGCCGGCGCGGCGGGCGTTTCGGGAGTGGCTCTTGATCCCCGATCGGCCGGCGAGCCGGTCGCCAGACGTCGCGCGGAGGATCCCGCGCGGCCAAGCCCGAGCCGAAGCCCGCGCCATGACCGACCGCCCGAACCGCATCGACGCCGCCTTCGCCCGCTGCCGGGCGGAGGGCCGCGCCGCCCTCGTCACCTACGTGATGGCGGGCGATCCCGACCCCGAGACCTCCCTCAAGGTTCTGCAGGCCCTGCCGGGTTCGGGCGCCGACATCGTGGAGTTCGGCCTGCCCTTCACCGACCCGATGGCGGACGGCCCGGCGATCCAGGCGGCGGGCCTGCGGGCCCTGAAGGCCGGCCAGAACGTGATCAAGACCCTCGACCTCGTGCGCCGCTTCCGGGCCGGCAACGGCGGCACGCCCGTGATCCTGATGGGCTACTACAACCCGATCCACGCCTACGGGGTCGACCGCTTCCTGGCGGACGCGGTGGAGGCCGGCATCGACGGGCTCATCGTGGTCGACCTGCCGCCGGAGGAGGACGACGAGCTCTGCCTGCCGGCGCTCGCGAAGGGCCTCGCCTTCATCCGGCTTGCCACACCCACCACCGACGAGCGCCGCCTGCCGGCCGTCCTCGCGAACACCGCGGGCTTCGTCTACTACGTGTCGATCACGGGCATCACCGGGACGGCGACGCCCGATTTCGGCAGGGTGGCGGAGGCGGTCGGGCGCATCCGGCGCCACACCGAGCTCCCCGTCGTGGTGGGCTTCGGCGTCAAGACCGGCGCGCACGCGGCCGCGATCGCGCGGGGCGCGGACGGCGTCGTGGTGGGCTCGGCCCTCGTCGACGCGCTCCACGGCAGCCTCGATCCCGAGAAGCGCGCGCAGGGCGGCACGGTCGAGGCGGTCGCCGCGCTGGTGCGCGAACTCGCCGAGGGCGTGCGCTCCGCGGGACGGGCGGCCTGAGAGCCGCCACACTGGCGGGTTAGCGCCCCGCATCAGATATCATCAGCGGTGGCTCTCGGAACGGACGGCACCCCATGAAAGTCGAACCGATGAACTGGATCTCGGAGGTCGTGCGGCCCAAGATCAAGACCCTGTTCAAGCGCGAGACCCCGGAGAATCTCTGGATCAAGTGCCCGGACACGGGCCAGATGGTGTTCCACAAGGAGGTCGAGAGCAATCACTGGGTAATTCCGGGCTCCGAGCACCATCTGAAGATGAGTGCGCAGGCGCGCCTCAGGATGATGTTCGACGAGGGCACCTGGATCGACGTGCCGCTGCCCGAGGTCGCCGCCGACCCGCTCAAGTTCCGCGACGAGAAGCGCTACGTCGACCGCCTCAAGGAGGCCCGCGCCAAGACCGGCATGGCGGACGCCTTCAAGATCGGCTTCGGGCGGGTCGGCGGCCTGCCGATGACGATCGCCGCGCAGGAATTCGGCTTCATGGCGGGCTCGCTCGGCATGGCGGCGGGCGAGGCCTTCATCCGCGGCGCCGAGACGGCGCTCGACAAGCGCACCCCCTTCATCCTGTTCTCGGCCTCGGGCGGCGCCCGCATGCAGGAGGGCATCCTCTCGCTGATGCAGATGCCGCGCACGACCGTGGCGGTGCGCCGCCTCAACGCGGCGAAGCTCCCCTACATCGTCGTGCTGACGAACCCGACGACGGGCGGCGTCACCGCCTCCTACGCCATGCTCGGCGACGTGCATCTGGCCGAGCCCGGCGCGCTGATCTGCTTCGCGGGCCCCCGCGTCATCGAGCAGACCATCCGCGAGAAGCTGCCCGACGGCTTCCAGCGGGCCGAATACCTGCGCGAGCACGGCATGGTCGATCAGGTGGTGCACCGGCACGCGCTGAAGGAGACGGTCGCGCGGCTGTGCGGCCTCCTGATGAACGTCAAGCCCGATGCCCGCGCGGCCGCGCCCGCCGCGGCACCCGCATCCGCCCCCGTGCCCGAACCCGCCTGACGCCGCTCATGGATTCCTCCGACGCGCTGATGGCGCGCTTCCTCGCCCTGCATCCGCGCACGATCGACCTGTCGCTCGGGCGCATCGAGAGCCTGCTCGCCAAGCTGAACCATCCCGAACGCCGCCTGCCCCCGGTGATCCACGTGGCGGGCACCAACGGCAAGGGCTCCACCATCGCCTTCATGCGGGCGATCCTGGAGGCGGGAGGGCTGTCGGCGCACGTCTACACCTCGCCCCACCTCGTGCGCTTCCACGAGCGGATCCGCCTCGGCGCGATCGGGGGCGGGCAGTTCGTGCCGGAGGACCGCCTCGCCGACGCCTTCGCGCGCTGCGAGGCGGCCAATGGCGGCGATCCGATCACGGTGTTCGAGATCACCACGGCGGCGGCGCTCCTGCTGTTCTCGGAGGTGCCCGCGGACGTTCTCCTGCTGGAGGTGGGCCTCGGCGGCCGGGTCGACGCCACGAACGTGATCGACCAGCCGGCCGCCTCCGTCGTCACGCCGATCGGGCGCGACCATGCCGAGTATCTCGGGGACACCGTCGCGGCGGTGGCGGGCGAGAAGGCCGGCATCTTCAAGCGCGGCTGCCCGGCCGTGATCGCCGCGCAGGACTACCAGGAGGCCGACACGGTCCTGTGCCGGCACGCGCAAGCCGTCGGCGCCACGCCGATCCGCGTCGGCAACCAGGATTTCTCCGTGCACGAGGAGCGCGGGCGCCTCGTCTACCAGGACGAGACCGACCTGTTCGACCTGCCCAAGCCCCGCTTGAGCGGGCGCCACCAGTTCACGAACGCGGGCACCGCCATCGCGGCCCTGCGGGCGGCGGGCTTCGGCGACATCGGCACGGCCGCGTTCGAGGCCGGCCTGCGCAACGTCGACTGGCCGGGCCGCCTGCAGCGGCTGAGCCGCGGCCGCCTCGCCGAGCAGATGCCGGCCGGCGGCGAGCTCTGGCTCGACGGCGGCCACAACATCGACGGCGGCCGCATCCTCGCGGCGGCGGTAGCCGATCTCGGCGAGCGCAGCGACGTGCCCCTGGTGCTGATCGTCGGGCTCCTCGGCACCAAGGACGCCGAGGGCTTCCTGCGCAACTTCGTCGGGCTCGCCCGCGCGCTCGTGGCGGTGCCGATCGCGGGCCAGATGGCGGCGCGCCCGGCCGAGGAGGTCGCGCGGATCGCCGAGAGCGTCGGCCTCAGCGCCCGCGTCGCTTCGAGCGTGGAGGCGGCGCTCACACTCGTCGGCGACATCGCCTTCGAGCAGCCGCCGCGGATCCTGATCTGCGGCTCCCTCTACCTCGCCGGCGCGGTGCTGACCGCCAACGGCACGCCGCCGGTCTGAGAGGGATCGGCGCGGGGCTCGCGGCGACGGGTCCCGGCAGGCCGGTGCCGCATGCGCGCGTCGCGCCGGGCGGCAGAGGCCGCCGCCGCCAAAATGCGGCCTTCCACCGAACTCCCCGCTTTCCACCGGAAGGTGCAGCAGCGCGTAGAGCCCGCGCCTGTGTGTCCTCAGCGCTACATCTTAACTGTGGAAAATCCCTTAGTTTCGCCCTCGATCGGGCACAATGCTGGGGATCATAAAAGTGAAGAAGCTTCTCACCTCGTTTGCGGCCTTTACGGCCCTCACCGCGGCCGCCACGGCCGCCGACCTGCCGCGCCGTGCCGCGCCGCCGGTCTTCACGCCGGTTCCGGTCTTCACCTGGACGGGCTTCTACGCCGGTTTCAACGCTGGCTACGGCTTCGACGTCAGCCCGCGCACGAACGGCGCCACGATCGTGAACCTGCCGGCCGGCAGCCCGCTCGTCGTCGGCCCCCTCGCCCCGTCGCAGGCCGTGTTCGGCGGCAGCCGCTCGCTCGACGGCTTCTCGGGTGGTGGCCAGATCGGCTACAACTACCAGTTCACCCCGGGCGCCGGCCTGGTGATCGGCATCGAGGCTGACGCCCAGTACGTCGACTTCGGCCGCAACCGGAACCGCTTCCTGCTGACGCCCGGCTTCGCGCCGGCCGCCAACATCGCCTTCGTGAACCCGAACGGCCTGTCGAGCCTCGACTTCTTCGGCACCGTCCGCGGCCGCATCGGCTACGCCTTCGATCGCGTCCTGTTCTACGGCACCGGCGGCTTCGCCTACGGCTCGGGCGGCGGCCGTCAGTTCGGCCTGCCGAACAACTCCACGGACGATTTCCGCACGGGCTATGCCGCTGGCGGTGGCGTCGAGTACGCGCTCCCGACCGACTCGTTCCTGAACTTCTTCCGCTCCTCGGCGGTGACGTTCAAGGTCGAAGGCCTGTACGTGAACCTCGACCGCAACAACCGCAACAACGGCCTGTTCGCGTTCAACGCCGCCACCGGCGCGTCCTTCTTCGCGCCGGGCTTCGTCGGCCGCCGCAACGACACCGAGTTCGCGGTCGTCCGCGCCGGTCTGAACTACAAGTTCGGCACCTACTAAGCCGACATATCGGTCTCGAAACCGGAAGGCCTGGCTCCCCGGAGCCAGGCCTTTTCTCGTTTCGGGATGCTTGCGCCGGCGAGACGATGCGGCCGCCAAGAAAAAGCCCGCCTCCGGAGAGGCGGGCTTGTCAGCATCGAAGCGCAGGGTCGCGCCAGGTGTCTCAGGCGTTCGCCGTCTGCGCGGTGATCCAGCGCGAGAGGTCGCCCTTCGGCGCGGCGCCGACCTTCTGGTCCACGCGCTGACCGCCCTTGAACAGGAGGAGCGTCGGGATCGACCGGATGCCGTATTGCGAGGCGATGCCGGGATTCTCGTCGACGTTGACCTTGGCGATCTTCACCCGGCCCTGCAGGTCCGCGGAGATCTCCTCGAGCGCCGGGCCGATCTGCCGGCAGGGACCGCACCATTCCGCCCAGAAATCCACGACCACGGGCTCGGCGGATTGCAACACATCCTGCTCGAAGCTCGCGTCGGTCACTTTCACCGTCGCCATCTTGGTCCCTTTCCGGTTTCGCGGGTGGATCATGAAGGAGTGCCGCCCCGCGATTGCGGCAGAATTGGCGACGCCGCGGCACGGGGTCAAGGCGCCGTGCGGCCGGCGCAGCGCAGCATCGCCGCCGCGGCATGAGCCGCGCCGAAACGCCACTTCGCGAAGCGGGGCCTCGCCGCGGGCCCCATCGCGCCCCATCTCCGGGCCGTCCCTGTCGAACGAGTCCGCGCCGTTGCCCGCGCCGGCTTGCCGGCGCCCCAGGGGCCGGGTCGCAGGCCGAATCCGCCGGATAGGCTCGCGACCCGGACCGCAAGGAGGAGTTTCGCACGTGACACGCATCCACCGCCTTCTGCTCGCCAGCGTGGCCGGCCTGAGCCTCGGCCTTCCGGTTCTCTCGCCGGCCCTCGCGCAGAACGCGGCAAGCCCCGAGCCGAGGGCCCCCCGGGTCGAGGGCGACGCCTTCACCGCCCCCTCCGCCAACACGGGTGCCGGGCCCGCCGAGACCGAGGCGCCGAACACGACCTACAAGCCGCTCCTGCCGAACCAGACGCGGGCGCCCAAGCCCGCGCAGGCGACCGACGTCGACGTCGCGACCGTGGCCAAGGGTCTCGTCAGCCCCTGGGCGATGGAGTTCCTGCCGGACGGGCGCATGATCGTGACCGAGAAGGCCGGCAAGATCCGCATCGTCGCCAAGGACGGCACGCCGGGGCAGCCGGTCGCGGGCGTCCCCAAGGTCGACTCGCGCGACCAGGGCGGCCTCCTCGACATTGCCCTGAGCCCGAGCTTCGCCTCCGACCGGACGGTCTACTTCAGCTATGCCGAGCCCCGCGACAAGGGCAACGGCACGACCGTGGCCAAGGCCAAGCTGACGGAGAGCGGCGGCTCGGGCAAGCTGGAAGAGCTCAAGGTGATCTTTCGGCAGATGCCGACCTACGACGGCGGCAAGCATTTCGGCTCGCGCCTCGTCTTCGCGCCGGACGGCAAGCTGTTCGTCACGGTCGGCGAGCGCTCCGACAAGCAGACCCGCGGCCAGGCGCAGGACCTCGCGAGCGGCCTCGGCAAGGTCTTCCGAATCGACACGGACGGCAACGCGCCCAAGGACAATCCCTTCTCGGGCAGCGACAAGGCCCGCCACGAGATCTGGTCCTATGGGCACCGCAACGTGCAGGGCGCGGCCCTCGACGGCCAGGGACGGCTCTGGACGGTGGAGCACGGGCCGCGCGGCGGCGACGAGCTCAACCGGCTGCGGCCCGGTCTGAACTACGGCTGGCCGCTGGTGAGCTACGGCCTCGAATATTCGGGCGAGAAGATCGGCGAGGGCATCACCCAGGCGGGCGGCACCGTGCAGCCGGTCTATTACTGGGACCCGGTGATCGGCCCGTCGAGCCTCGCCCTCTACACCGGCCCCCTGTTCCCGGCCTGGAAGGACGCCTTCCTGATCGGCGGCCTCGTCAGCAACGGCCTCGTCGCGCTCAAGCTCGACGGCGACAAGGTCGTGACCGAGGAGCGCATCCCGCTCCACGCGCGCATCCGCGACGTGAAGGTGGGCCCGGACGGAGCGGTCTACGCCGTCACCGACGAGCAGGACGGGAAGATCCTGAAGCTGACCCCGAAGGACAAGCAGGGCTAGAGCATGCTGCGAGAAAGTGGCAGCGGCTGTTCGCTCAAAGCAGGCTCTAACTTATTGAGGCGATCATGTTTTCGGCGTTTTGGCCGATGCGATCAAAACGCAGCATGATCTGGCGAGCCCTGCCGACCGGCCGGGCCGATCGTCTGTCCCACAGGGTCGAGAGGGCGCGTCGCGCTCAAGGCGACGCGCAGGGCGGTCAGCCGAGCCCCGCCAGGGCCGCGGCGACCTCCGCCTCGCTCAGTCGCCGGATCACCGGGCCCGAAGTCCAGACCAGCATCGGCACGACGCGGCGGCCGGGATAGATCCGGGCGAGGAGCGTCGCGTAGAGGGCGATCTGGCTCGCCGCGGCCTCCGGCAGGGGGGCGCCGTCCGCGGGCGGGCGGCCGGTCTTGAAGTCGGCGATCAGCACCGTGTCGCCCTCGACCGCGAGGCGGTCGACCCGTCCGAAGACCGGGCGCTCGACGCCCTCGACCGCGACGCGCCCGGAGAGCGTCACCTCGGCGCGCGCCGCGCGCGAGAACAGGGGCGCGAGGTCCGGCGCGCCGAGGAGGCGCAGGGCCGCCGCCACGATGGCGCTTCGCGTGTGGTCGGCCAGGCCCGGCGCCCGGGCGCGCACGAACGCGGTGGCGGCCGCCTCCCGCCGGGCAGGCTCGAGGCGTGGCAGGTGCTCCAGCAGGGCGTGGATCAGCACGCCGCGCCGGCGCGCCTCGGCATCCGCGTCGCGGCGCTCGGGAACGCGCTGCCCGTCCGCCGCCCGCAGCGCGCCAGAGGGACTCAGGGGCGGCGCGGCGTCGACCTCGCGCGGCACGGGCGCCCGCAGCCAGGCCGGCGGCGGCGCGGCGGCGGCGGGCGCGTCCGCGGCGTCGAGCCCGGCATAGGCGGATTCGCCCTCCGGCCAGAGCGTGACCGGGCCGTAGGCCGTCTCGATGCTCTCGCCGGGCCCGAAGGCGCGCGTGAGGCCATGGCGAATCATCTCGCACCACGACGCCTCGGTCTCGCGGTCGCGCCCGCGATAGGGGGCGATGACGAGCCGGTCGGCCGCCCGCGTCATCGCGACGTAGAGGAGGCGGTTGTGCTCCTCGCGGGCGCGGGCCTGCCAGTCGGCGCGGGCCGAGGCGATCGCCGCGCAATCGTAGCTCTTGGCGCTCGACCAGACGGGCGGCAGCGCGGCCTCCTCCGTCCCTCGCATCGGCAGCAGCGGCGGGTCGTTGCGCCCGAGGGGCTCGCAGCCGTCGATGACGACGACGACAGGCGCCTCCAGGCCCTTGGCGCCGTGCACCGTCATCACCCGCACCTCGTCGCGGCCCGATTCGAGATCGCGCTTGACCGTGTGGCCGCCCTCGCCGCGCCCCGCCGAGCCGGCATAGCGGGCGAGGAAGCCGCCGAGGGAGGGCGCGTCGCCACCCTGCTCGGCCTGCGCGGCGGCGGCTAGGAACACGTCGATCGCGTCGCCCGCCTCGCCGCCGAGGCGCGCCACCAGCCGGGCGCGGCCCTCCTGCGGCCCGAGCAGGGCCGCGTAGAAGCCGAACGGGCCCTGCGCGCCCGCGAGCGCGATCCAGCCCCGCAGCGCCTCGAGGCCGCGGATCGCGGCCGGGTCCTCGGCCGCGGCGTGGCGGTGGAGCGCGTCCTCGAGCGTCTCCGCAAGCGGACGCCGGGCGGTGATCCGCACGAGGTCGTCGTCGGTCAGTCCGACGAGCGGCGTCTTGAGGGCGGTGGCGAGCGTCAGGTCGTCGGCGGGCAGGAGCCCGGCACGGCCGACCGCCACGAGGTCGTTGACGGCGATGTGGGCGGCGACATCCAGCCGGTCCTGGCCGGCCACCGGCACGCCGAGCCCCTTGAGCGCGCGGATCACCTCCTCGAAGGCGGCGCCGCGCTTGCGCACCAGGATCAGGATCTCGCCCGGGCGCCGGCGATGGCCGCGCGCGTCGCCGGTGGTGATCCAGGCCTTGACCGCGCGGGCGATGCGCCGCGCCGTGCGGATCGCGGGGGCGTTCGCCTCGGGAGCGTCGACGGGCGCCGTCCAGGCATCGGGCTCGACCTCGTCGGCGGGTTCCTCGATGCACCAGAGCTCGACCGCGCCCGGCGCCTCGCCCCGGGCGGTGGAGTGGACGGTGCCCGTCGCCGCGTCGTCGAAGGAGAGGCCGCGATAGTGATCGGCCACCGCGAAGGTGGCGTCGACCGCCCGCAGCACGCCGCGGCTCGATCGGAACGACAGGCTGAGCCTGACATCCGCGAAGGGGAGTTCCGCCGCGCTCGCGTCGTTCGCCCAGGCGCGGCGGGTCACCTCGAACTCGCGGGGCTCCGCGCCCTGGAAGCTGTAGATCGACTGCTTGGGGTCGCCCACCGCGAAGCGCGTGCGGGCGACGCTGCGCGCGCCCTCGCCGGCCGCGAACTCGGCCGTGATCCGGCGCAGGATCTCCCACTGGTGCGGGTTCGTGTCCTGTGCCTCGTCGATGAGGACGTGGTCGACGCCGCGGTCGAGCTTGTACAGGACCCAGCCCGCCCCGAGCCGCGAGAGCAGGTCGAGGGTCTTGTGGATCAGGTCGTCGAAGTCCAGCGCCCCGAGGCGCGCCTTCTGCGCCTCGACGCGGCGGTGGATCTCGGCGGCGAGCGTGAACAGGGCCTGCGTGCGGGACTGCGCCCGGGCCGCGCGCAGGGCGTCGAACAGGGGCTCCAGCCGGTCGCGCTCGGCGAGCAGCGCCTCGCGCAAGGCGTCGGGTACCGCCTTGGTGCCGAGGCCCTTGGCCGATTTCGGCTCGTCCTTCTGGGTGAAGAAGACGGAGCGGTAGGCGTCGAGCGCGCCCGCCCGGTCGCCGGCCTCCCGCGCCGCCGCGGCCTCCGCGAGGGCGTCGGCCAGGGTCTCGTCGGTGGATTTGCCGGTGCGCAGGGCATCCACGGCGCCGGCCCAGTCGCCGAGGCGCTCGAGGATGCGCGCCTCGATCGTCTCTACCCGCTCCTCGGCGCCGAGCCCCAGCGCCCGCGACAGCGCCTCGAATTGCGGCCCGAGGCCCCGCCGGTGGCCGAGCACCGGCCGAGCCTGGATCGCCGCCCGGATCGCCTTGCGCAGGGCGTCGCCCGCGGCCTCCGGCGCCACGATGGCGTGCGCCTGCGTGAGCTCGGGATGGCCGCCCGCGACGGCGTCGGCGAGCACGTTGTCGGTCTCGATCGCGAAGGCCTCGCGCGACTGGTTCTCGTCGAGCACGACGAAGCGGGCCGGCACGTTCGCCTCGAAGGGGAACATGTGCAGGAGCCGCTCGCAGAGGGCGTGCAGGGTCTCGATCTTGAGGCCGCCTGGCGTCTCGACGGCGCGCGCGAAGAGGCGGCGCGCCGCCTCGAGGGTCCGGCGGCCGGGCGGCTCGCCCGTGAGCCCCTCGATCTCGGCCGCGAGCGCCGCGTCGTCGAGCGTCACCCAGCGGCCGAGGCGCTGGAAGACGCGGATCGACATGTTGGCGGCGGCTGCCTTGGTGAAGGTGAGGCAGAGGATGCGGCCCGGCGCCGCCCCGTCGAGCAGCAGGCGCACCACGCGGTCGGTGAGCACCTTGGTCTTGCCCGCTCCCGCGTTGGCCGAGACCCAGGCCGAGGCGCGCGGGTCGGCGGCCCGGCGCTGGGCGGCCTCCGTGAGGGCATCGACGACGAAGCGTTCGCGAGCTGCCATCAATCCTCTCCCTCGCCGCCGAGCGACCATTCGAGGACGCGGGCGAGATGGTCGTAATCGCCGTAGGCGCGGGCGTATTTCGGGTAGGGGCGCGAGACGTAGGCCGCCTCGCCCGTGAGGAAGCGGGCGACGAGCCCGCGCAGGCGCTCCGCGTGCTCCCGGACGATCGCCTCCACCGGGCGGGCGTCGCCGCGCGGCGGTTTCACCGAAAGCGGCGTCAGCGGCTTCCGGCCGCCAGAGGCGTAGAGGTAGAGCAGATCCGGGCTCGCGCTCGCGGCGGGCACGCCCTCGAAGGCGCCTGCCATCAGCATGGCGGCCTCCAGCGTCAGCTGCGGCGAGAAGCCGGCATAGACCTCGCGGTTGCTCGGCGGCGCCCCGGTCTTGAAGTCGACGATGCAGGCGCCGCCGTCGCGCCGCCGCTCGATCCGGTCGGCGCGGGCCCGCAGCGTGAAGCTCTCGGATCCCATCGGGATCACCCACTTGCCGGAGATCTCCGGGTGGACGCGGGCGAGATCGGGCCGCCGGCCGGCCTCCCAGGGGAGATAGGCAGCCGCCAGGCGCTCGTAGCGCGGCCACCACTCGGCGTAGAGTTCGGGATAGGTGTCCTGGATCGGCCCGAACGCGTCGAGGGCGAGCGCGAACAGGCGTTGCTCCGCCAGCGCCGGGTCGGGAAGCGCCTCGGGATGGTCCTGGGCGAACCGGCCGAGGACGTGGTGGATCAGGGTGCCGCGCTCGCTGGCGCCCGGCAGCGCCGCCACCGGCTCGAGCGGGTCGAGGCCGAGGACGTGGCGGGCGAAGATGGCGTAGGGATCGCGCACCAGGGTCTCGATCTCGGTGACGCTGAGCGTTCGGGGGAACAGGGCCGGGTCCCCCTTCGGCTTCGGCCGGGTCAGGCGGGGCTGCGGCGGGGCCGTGTCGAGGGCGGCCGCGTAGGCCGCGAGGCGCGCGCCGGCCCCGAGCGCGCCCTGCCAGGCCTCCTCGCCCACGAAGGCGCGCATCCGCTGGAGGAAGCGCGAGGGCACGGTGGGCGAGCCCTCGCGCTTGGCCGAGCGGGTGATCACGGCATCGCGTGTGCCGAGCGCCTGCACGAAGTCGTGCGCGCTCTGGCCGATCCGGCGCTCGGGCGGGTTGAGGCCGATGCGCTCGCGCATGGGCCGGTTGAGGAAGGCGTCGGTGGTCGTCTTCATCGGCCAGACGCCCTCGTCGAGGCCGCCGAGCACGACTCGGTCGACGCTGAGGAGGCGCGCCTCGAGGAGGCCGAGGATGCGCAGGCGCGGATGCGGCGGCGCGCCCGCGCAGGGCACCACCCGCTCGCGGGCGAGCGCCGCGAAGAAGGCCGGGTAGTCGCCGAAGCGGCCGGGCAGCAGGCCGGGCTCGGCCAGGCCGAGCTCGTCGAACAGGCTGTCGAGGCAGCCGAGCGAGGCGTCGGCCGGCGGCTCCTCGTCGCCGTCCGGGCCGGCGACCAGCCAGTCGCAGACCGCGCGGTGGCGGCCCGCCATCTCGACGAGGTTGCCGACCCCGCGCTCGTCGGCATCGGGGAAGCCCGCGAAGGCGAGGTCGAGCCGGCCCACCAGGGTCTCGGCCAGATCCCAGTCGATCTCCTTCAGCCGCCTTTTGGCGCGGGGACGGCGCTCGCCGTCCCGCGGGCTGCGGGCCTCCCGAAGGGCGCGACGCAGGCCCTCGAACCCCCCGACCGGGGCGGGGCCGCGCAGCAGGCCGATCTCGAGGGCCGCCGCCCCCCGCACCACGTCGGAGCGCGGCAGCCCCAGGCGCACCAGGGGGTGGGCCAGCAGGGTGATGAGGCGGGCCGGGTGCATATCGGCGGCGAGCTCGGCCGCGAGGCGCGCAAGGCGTCCGGCCGGGCTGCGGGCGAGCGCCAGGCCCGCCGAATCCTCGGCCACGATGCCCCAGCGGGCAAGCTCGGCCGCAACCCGGGTGGCGAGGCCGCGGTCCGGCGTGACGAGGGCCGCGCTGGCGCCGGGCGTCTCGAGGGTCTCGCGAAGCGCGATCGCGGCGATCAGCGCCTCCTCCCGCTCGTCTGCGGCCTCGGCCACCGCGAGCCCGGCGAGGCCCCGCGCCGCGATGTCCGCCCGGAGCGCGGGCTCGATCCGCGCCCAGGCATCGGTGGTCTCGGCCGGGCGCAAGGCCTCGGACATGAGCGTGGTTCGGGCGGTGGCATTCGCGTCGGGCGCGCCGAGCGTCGCCACCGCGTCGCGCGGCAGGTCGAGGCAGTCCGCGCCGAGAAGCCGGTGCAGCACGGCCTGCGGGTGGCCGTGGGCGATCTCGCGCGAGAAACCCGCGCCGGTCTCGATCGCGTCCCAGCCGGCCGCGTCGAGGCCGAGATCGAGGCCCGGCAGCACCACGGCGCCGCGGGGCAGCCCCGCCACCGCGGCGATCAGCCGGGCGGTGGCCGGGACCGAGCCCGTCGAGCCCGCGACGATGACGGGCTCGGCCGGCCGCTCGCGCCCGAGCCGCCCGGCCTCGGCGAGCACCAGCCTGCGGGCGCGCGAGACCGGGTCGCTCATGCCGCGCTCGGCCAGGATCCCGGGCCAGTTCTCGGCGGCGATGCGCACGAAATCGAGGGTGAGGCCGAAATACTGCGAGTACTCGGCCTCGACCGCGTTGCCGATCTCCGACCAGGGCAGGCCCTCGACGGTGAGCGCGTCCATGAGCCGCTCGAGGTCGGCCGCGAGGCCGACCGCGTCCGAGGGCGAGGAGGGCACCAGAAAGGGCACGTCGTCGTCGAGCGGCAGGAGCTTGCGGTCGACGGTCTCGGCCCAGGCCTGGACGAGGCGGGCGAGGATGAGGCGCCGCTCCAGCGGCGGCATCGAGGGGGCGAGCGCGTCCGGCCCGTTCTCCAGGAGCGGGTTGGCGGCGAGGTCGAGCTCCGCCTCGTCGGCCTCGCCGAGCGGGATCATGCGCGGCAGGAGCGCGGCCTCGCCGAGCCGCTCGGCGAGCACCGCCGCCAGCGCCCGGGCCGCGCGCCGCGTCGGCAGGTAGATGGTCACGCCGGCGAGCGCCAGCGGATCGGATCCGAGATCGCCGACGAGGCGCCCCCCGATCAGCGCGTTGGCCAGGGCGGGGAGGAAGGGCGCGCCGGGCGGGATCGTGAAGACGCGCGATTCCGGCATCGACACCGCGCCGTTCTCGCATTCAGCCGAGCAGACGTTCGCGTTCATGCGTGAAGTTGACCACCTTGTGTCCGGCCGTCGCCGCGGTGAGGTACAGATCGAGATCGTCGGTCATCAGCGTCACGTCCCGTTCCTGTGCCGCGAGCACGGTCACATCGTTCAGGCCGAGACGGTCGAACTCTGGAGCCGCTGCCGCCGTCGCGCTCGGAACGTAGCGTTCCGACGCGAGGGTGGCGTAGCGCCGGAAGGCATCGATAAGCGGGCCGAGGCGGGACCGGTCGCAGTGCCGGATCAGATTCGAGGTCTCCGCCAGAACGTTCGGTGTCGTTACGTGAGCTGCACGGGCGACGAGCCGTCCGAGCAGCGTGAAATCATCGGGCATGTAGGCGCGTGTGCGCCGATGGATGCCGACGAGGCCCGGCGATGCCGATCCGACGAGGAACAGCACCAGCAAGTTCGTGTCGATGAGGACACGGCCGTTCATTCACTGCTCGACCGTCCGGTCGGTCAGCGAGACGACCTTCCCGTCGTCATCCTTCACATGGACGACCTTGTAGGTTCGGTTCAGGTCGATGTCGCCGCCGAGCGCCGTCGTAAAGGGTTTCGGCCTGTTCCAAGACCGGGAAAATCCGACGGTGATCAGCCAAAGGTCCTGGCGGTCGTCGAAACGGATCTCCTCCAAGCCGATATTACTCGGGCTCTCATCGTCGAAGATCTCGGCGACATAGGTCTTGGCCCGGGACACCGCTTCCTTGACGTTCATCCGGACCTCCACGGCGCCCTTCGTCGCGGCCGTTATGGCCGCGTTCAGATGTAGCTGTTCCGTGTCCGTTCCTCAATTGCCGGGAGGCCGCAGCCTCACGGCAGCCGCGCACTCAGGCGCACCCGCTCCTCGGCGGCCGCGATCGCCTCGGGCGTGCCGACATGCAGCCACTGCCCGTCGAGGCGCAGGC
Source organism: Methylobacterium nigriterrae (assembly GCF_037106235.1). Taxonomy (NCBI): domain Bacteria; kingdom Pseudomonadati; phylum Pseudomonadota; class Alphaproteobacteria; order Hyphomicrobiales; family Methylobacteriaceae; genus Methylobacterium; species Methylobacterium nigriterrae. The sequence goes on from NZ_JBAWTG010000043.1 coordinate 23,016, forward strand.
CGAACAGGCGCCCGCGCGCGATGGCGCGGTCGAACAGGAGGTTGAGCGAGAAGGCGCTCTCGGGCGTGTCGGCGAAGAGCTCGGGCTTCAGGATTGCCACGCCCGCGTAGATGAAGGGCGCCACCTCGCGCTCGCCGCGCCGCTCCAGGCGCCCGTCCGGGTCCATCACGAAGTCGCCGGCGCCCTCGTAGCCGAGGCTGGTGGCGGTGGGGGCCACGAGGAGCAGGACGTCCATCGCGGCCGGGTCCCATTCGGCGATCAGGCGCGCGAGGTTCGGTGTCGGGCCTTCGAGCCAGAAGGAATCGGAGTTGAACACCAGGAAGGGCTCGGCGCCGACGAGAGGGAGCGCCTTCTTGACGCCGCCGCCCGTCTCGAGGAGGGCCGCGCGCTCGTCCGAGATCAAGATCTCGGGCGCCTGCGCGCGGCGGGCGAGATGGCCCTCGATCAGGTCGGGGAGGTAGTGCACGTTGACCACCGCCCGCGCGATGCCGCCCTCGGCCGCCCGGTCGAGGGCGTGGTCGAGGAGCGCCTTGCCGGCGACCTCCACGAGGGGCTTCGGCACGGTCGCGGTCACGGGCCGCATGCGCTTGCCGAGGCCCGCCGCGAGGATGAAGGCGCAGGTGATGGCCGGCGGGGTCGGTTCGGGCGCGCTCATGTCGGGCTCGCGGGTCTGATGGGTCGGGGGAGGGGGTGACGCGGCGTTGCCCGGGCGGCCCGGTCAAGCCTCGGGCGCTGCGGCCGCCAAGCCCGGCAGGTGCTCCTCGTGCCACAGGCGGAGCCGGGCGAGCGCCGGATGCGCGAGGTTGCGCGCGAGGTAGCCCTCGATGCGCGGCAGATGGGCGAGGTAGCCGGGCTTGCCGTCGCGCCGGTCGAGCCGGGCGAAGATGCCGAGGATCTTGGTGGCGCGCTGCGCGGCCAGCAGCGCGTAGGCGCGGGCGAAGCCCTGGACGTCGAAATCGGGCTCGCGGGCGCGCCGCTCGCGGGCGTAGAGGCCGAGCAGCCGCAGCTCGAACTCGGCGCTCGTGTCGACGCGCGCATCCTGCAGCAGCGAGGCGACGTCGTAGGCCGGGTGGCCGAGCACCGCGTCCTGGAAGTCGATGAGGCCGACCCGCTCCAGGCCCTCGCGCTCGGGCAGCCAGATCAGGTTCGGCGAGTGGTAGTCGCGCAGCGTCCAGGTCGGACGATCGGGGATGGCGCCGCGCAGGGCCTCGGCCCAGAGGGCGACGAACGCGGCGCGCGCCTCCTCCGACAGGGTGACGCCGCGGATGGCGGGCGCGTACCATTCGGGCATCAGCTCGGCCTCGAACAGCAGCGCCTCCCCGTCGTAGGGCGGCAGCACGTGCTCGATTCCCTGCGCCACCGGCAGGGCGCCGGGCAGCTCCATGGCGTGGAGCTTGGCGAGAAGCCGCGTCGCCTCGGCATAGCGCTCGGGGCGCGCGCCGCCGGCGTCGACGACGGGCTCGGATCCCAGATCCTCGAGAATCAGGAGGCCGTGGGCGAGGTCCTCGCCGTAGATGCGGGGGGCCGAGAAGCCGAGGGCGCGCAAGGCCCGATCCATGGCCACGAAGGCGTGGACGCTCTCGGCGAGCTTGACGATGGCGCTGTAGGGCTTGCCGTCGCGCACCGGCGGCCCGTCGGGGCGGGGCGGCGAGACCGCGAGGATGGCGGTGCTGCCGTCGGGCCGGCGCAGGCGCTCGTAGGCCCGGGTCGAGGCGTCGCCCTGCATCGGGATGCGCTCGGCCTCGTCCCAGCCGCTGCGCGCCAGGAGAGCCCGGATCGCCCGCGCCCGGTCGAGGCGGGCGCGCATGCCGCCGGTGCCGTCGATGCGGGCGAAGCGCGAGCCCTCGCCGAATTCGGGCCGCAGCGCGAGATCGACCGAGAGGGTCGGCCCGTCCCGGGGCGGCAGACGCTCGGGCCACTCGACGAGGGTGATGGCGCTCTCGGTCATCTCGTCGAAGCCGAGCTCGACGAGCTCGTCGGGGCTGCGCAGGCGGTAGAGGTCCGCGTGCACGATCGCGCGCCCCCGGCGGTCCTCGTAGGGCTGGACCAGCGTGAAGGTCGGGCTCGGCACGTCGAGGTCGGGCGCGCCGGCGAGCTCCCGGATCAGCGCGCGGGCGAGCGTGGTCTTGCCGCCGCCGAGGCCGCCCGAGAGCGCCACGAGATCGCCAGGCACGAGGAGCTCGGCGAGGAAGCGCCCGAGATCCTCCGTCGCGCCCTCCTCGGGCAGCACGATCTCCCAGGCCGGGGGCTGGCCCGCCTCAGGCGCGTGCGGATCCGCGTGCGTCTCCGCCTGGGCATCCCGACGGGGGGTCTCCGGGCCGTCCTCGCTCACCGCCAGCTCCTCCGAGCCCCGAGCCCGCCCATCCGGGGCGCGCGCGGGGAAACGCGCATGCGACCGTTCTTAGCGGAGGATCCTTAACCAAAATCGCCCGGAGCTTTAAGGGTTTCAGCGGCCGGTGCCGAAGCTGATCGTGGCGACCGCCCGCTTGGTGCGGTCCTCGGGCCAGGGCGCGGCGGCCTGCGGAGCCCGGCCGGCATAGACCATGGTGCCCTGGCCCTTGCGCATGGTGACGCTGCCGCGGCGCGTCCGCAGCGTCACCAGGCCGTCGAGCACGAGGACCCCGTAGCCGCCGTCGATCTGCCCGCCCCAGACGGTGGTGCCGCGCACGCCGAGCGTCCCGACCGCGGTCTTGATCGCGACGTTGCCGCCGGTCGGCCCCTCGATCTTGCCGCCGACGAACAGGAAGGCGCCCCGCACCACGTTGAGGCCGAGCCGTCCGCCCGGGCGGCCGGGCCGGTAGACGAACTCGTCGATCAGGATCTTGGCATGCTCGCCGAGCGTCACCTTGGTGCCGTCGGCGAGCTGCGATTCGAGGCGCGACTCGCCGCCCGTGCGGATCATGTCGCTGAAATAGACGAGCCCGCCCGCGCCCAAGTCGCGGGCCGATCCCTCGACGACGGCGACCGCCTGGCGCTCGACCTTGTCGACGCGCCCGACCTGCTGGGGGGCTGCCGCGGCGGGTGCGCCGGCCGCGAGGCCGAGACCGGCGGCCAGCAGGGTTAGGGTTAACGGAGTGGTCCGCGGCATGGTGAGAGTCCGTCGTGCATGCGGGTAAGAGGCAGGTCAGGCGGCCGAGGCGCTCCGCGCCGGCGCCTGTGAGGCGTTCCAGGCGCGGATCAGCGCGAGCGTCTCGGCGAGGGGGGCGGGGCGGCCGAAATGGTAGCCCTGGCCGTAGGCGCAGCCCATCCGGGCAAGCGCCTCGGCCTCGGCGCTCTCCTCGATGCCCTCGGCCACGACCGGGATGCCGATCTCGTCGGCGAGCCGCAGGATCGTCTGGATGATCTTGCGGTCGCGCGGCTCGGTCAGCATGGCGCGCACGAAGGCCCGGTCGACCTTGAGGGTCGTGATCGGCAGGGTGCTGAGATAGCTGAGGCTCGAGTAGCCGGTGCCGAAATCGTCGATGGCGATGCCCATGCCGCTCTCCCGGCAGAGGTTGAGCGCGTCGGCCGCGCTCGCGGGGTCGCGCATCAGGGTGCTCTCGGTGATCTCGAGCTTGAGGTGCTCGGGGGCGATGCCGGTCCGGCGCAGCATCTCGCCGATCATGCCCGGGAAGGAGGCGTTGGCCAGGTCGTGGCCCGAGATGTTCACGCTGAGGAACATCGGTTCCCCGGCGGCCCGGGGGTTCTGCAGCCCCGCCAGCATGATCTCAGGCAGCACGCGCCCGACCTCGGACAGGACCCAAGCGGTGATCTCGACGACGAGGCCGCTCTCCTCGGCCACGGGGATGAAGACGCCTGGCGCCACGACCCCGCGCTCGGGATGGCGCCAGCGGATCAGTGCCTCGAAACCGGCGAGCGTGTCGGGGCCGAGACGGACGATGGGCTGGAAGAACAGCTCGAACTCGCCGCGGTCGAGGGCGCGGCGCAGCTCGCGCTCCACCACCACCGCCGCGATGGCGGCGTCGAAATCGGCCCGCGCCGCCGGCGAGGCGGATGTGGCCGGGGCCCGAGCCGGGCTCGGGGCCGGCGCGCGGCCCGTCAGGCGCGCCACCGTCTCGCGGTAGCGCGCCATCACGACGCCGAGGCACAGTCGCAGGACCGGGTCGGTCTCCGAGAGCCGGTGCCGGATCTGCGCCTCGCTGACGGGGACGAGCACGCAATCCTCGAGCGCCCGCGCCGAGGCCGAGCGCGGGTCGGAATCGAGGATCGCCATCTCGCCGAAGATCTCGCCGGGCCCGCGCACGGCGAGCACGGTCCGGCTCTCGCCCCGGCCCAGGAAGATCTCGATCCGCCCGCTGGTGATCAGGTAGGCGAAATCCCCGGGCTCGCCCTCCTCGAACAGCATGGTGCCCGCCGGAGCCGTGATGTGGGCGTAAGGATCGTGCGTCATGCCGGCTGCGCCTCGTGTCGCCGCGCGGGCGACCGAATCCGTGATGCCAGACGCAAGTTAAATGAATCTCAAGGCAGAACCGTCCAACAAGATCCCGTACATTACACGGGCGCGCGCCGGCATTGCTCGCTCAAATTCTCTTCACATCAAGAATACAACTAGAAAACGATAAGCCGTTGCTGCGGCGCAGGCACCAAGTCTCTCGGTCCGGACGTCCGCCCCTCACCTGGCCGGACACGGCCTCAGAGGCTCAGGAAGGCCGCCACGAGGCCGATATCGGTCAGCGCATGCAGCATCTGGTCGAAGCCGAGCAGCCACCAGAACTGGGCCTGGGCCGGCGTCCAGCGGCCCCGGCGCGCCACGACGCTCTTGACGCGGTCGATGCAGAAATGGATCGCGAAGTCGACGAGGGCGAGCCACCACAGGCGCGGCGCGATCACCAGGGCGACGCCCAGCGTCGCGAGGGCATGGCAGGCCACGTGCGCGCAGAGGGGCAGCAACCAGCCGCGCTCCTGCTCCTTGCCGCGCGCCATCCAGTCGGTCTGGAGCACGAAATCGGCGACGTAGTGCTTGACGATCATGGTGCCGGCAAGCACCGCCATCGTCCAGACAGGGACCAGCGCCATCGTTTCCCGCCTCCCCTCGCGCCACGGCTTCGCGTTCTAGAGTAAACGCGTTCGCGCTTCGTTAACTGCATTGCGCGCAATCGGACGGCGCCCGCGGGGGTGTGCGCCCGCACGACCCGCGGCCGGGCCGACTTGACAGGACGCCCCTTCGCGGGCGGCGATGACTCTCCCGACGATCCCGGAGATGGTCCCGAAATGGCTGCCCTGTCCACCCGCCTGAACGGCTACGCCCCCTACGCGCTCGCCCTGCTGCGGATCATGGCCGGGCTGCTGTTCCTGGCGCACGGATCGCAGAAGCTCCTCGGCCTGCCGCCGCGCACCGGCCCGGCCCCGGAACTGACCTCGCTGTTCGGCATCGGCGGCGTGATGGAACTCGTCGGCGGCGCGCTGATCGTGCTCGGCCTGTTCACCCGGCCGGTCGCCTTCCTGCTCTGCGGCGAGATGGCCTTCGCCTACTTCATGGTCCACGCCCCGAAGAATTTCTTTCCGGCGCTGAACGGGGGCGACTCCGCGATCCTGTTCTGCTTCGTCTTCCTCTACCTCGCGGCGGCCGGGCCGGGCGCGTTCAGCCTCGATGCGGGCCGCCGCCGGGCCTGATCCGGGCGCCTCAGCCCGCATCCGGGTCGACGTCTTCGGGGCGGCCGAATCGAGGCTACGCTGAAGTGCCGCGCGGGCTCGTCGTCTCAAGGCGGGCCGCCCTTCAGGGCCCGCATTCCGGCGGGCCACGAATCGCCCCGCGCCGCGCCGGCCGGGTCGCGCGCCGCGGCGTAGCTTCTGAAGAGCCGGCTGCTCCCCCAGCTATCGAAATTGTGGATCGCTCCGATCGTCCCGGCCTCCTCCGCCGTGGGCTCGCGGGCGAGCCGGAGCATCGGCGCTACCAGGGCTGGGACCGGGAGCGCCACGGGCAGCGCGGCGACGAGGCCCCGCAGCGTTGCCACGCCCTCCCGGATGCCGGCATCGATCTCGGCGGCGATCTCGGGCAGGCGGGGATCAGCGCCCCGGCCCGGATCCTCCGTGAAGGCGACGCGCCCGTCCGGATCGAGCCGGGCGCCGGTGATCGAGGCGTGCGGGGCGGAGAACAGGAGCTCGGCCACGACCCGGTTGGCGTAGAGGTCGCGCCGCACCGCCCCGCGATGCGTGCGCCCAGAGATCAACGCCGCCATGTCGAGGCCGGGCCGGGCATCGGCGTGCAGGCAGAGGTAGTAGCCCGTCACCCGCACGTCGAAGAAGGCGTGGGCGAACGCCTCGAACGCGGCCTGGGTGCTGCCCTTCCAGCCGACATCGACGAGGCCGACCCGCAGGCCGTCGCGCAGGCCCGCCTCGAGGCAGTAGGCATGGAGGGCGCGCCGGCACTCGCGGCAGACCTGCAGGATGCGCCAGCGCATCGCCCGCATCAGCGTCGCGAAGGCAGCGTGGCGCTTGCGCCGGTAGAGGGTGTCGGCCGTGAAGCCGAGATCCCGCAGCACGCCCTCGTCGGGCAGCGCGACGCCGATGCGCTCGAAGATGTCGGCGACGCTCGCCGCCCCCGACAGCAGGAAGGGGATATGCGCCTCGAAATTCCGGTCGGTGATCGAGGCCAGGACGAGGAGGACGCGCGAGCACCGGAAGTAGAGGCTCGGGGCGCCGTCGCCGGGCCAGAGCCGATGGGCCGTGAATCCGTCGCGGGAGAGGAACAGCAGGAGGTCGATCCGGTCCTCGCGCGTGCGCTCGCGCAGCCACTCGATGAGGGCATACGTCGCGGGGGCGCCGCAGCCGAAGCCGTAGCGCCACCAGGGCGAGCGGCCGGGCTGGTAGGCCTGGAAGCGCGCCACGCCCGCCACGACCGCATGCGCGATGTCCGGCGTCGGGAGCCTCGGCCCGAGGTCGGGCGCGTAGCGGAAGGTCGCGAGCCCGGCCTCGCTGCCGCGGCCGATATCGGAGGCCGGGTTATCGCCGATATGAAGTATTTTTGTCGGCAAAACACCGAGGTCCCGCGCGGCGAGCCGGAACAGGGCGGCATCGTCCCGCTTCGTCGCCTGGGCCTCGCAGGAGATGAAGAGGCGGTCGACCCGGATGCCGGCCCGGGCGCAGAGCGCTTCGAAGAAGGCGCCCGGCAGGTACATGTCCGAGGTGAGGATGCAGGGTTTGCCCTGCGCCTGCGCGAGGCGCAGGACCTCGTGCATCTCGGGGTTCGGCCGCAGCACCGCGAGCTCGAACTCCCACTCGGCCCGCTTCAGGACCTCGGCCGGCACGCCGAGATCGGGCAGGCAGGCGTAGATCCCGTCGAGGTCGATCTCGCGGCGGCCCGCCTCGCGCATGACCCGGAAGGCGCGCGCCTGCGCGGCGATCCGGCGGCGGCGGAAATCCGGCAGCCCGAAGCGCGCCCCGACGAGGTCGAACACGTCCTCGGGCGCCGCGACGAGGCGCACGAACAGGGTGTCGAACACGTCGAAGGAGACGATTTCGGCCGCCGCGATCGGACCGCGCAGGCGGTCGAGCAGGCTCGGGGCTGCCGCCGCAGGCGGTGCCGTCGGGGGAAGCGGCTCCATGCTCAGACCGTGAGGGCCTGGAACAGCCCGCTGTTCGGATGCAGGTTGCGGTTGTGGAAAGGGTCGTGGCCGAGATAGCGCGGGTGGAGCGCGTAGAGCCGGCGCCGGTCCCGCTCCAGCCGCTCCTGCTTGTCCCGGCTCGCCCGGTCCTGGCCCCGGCTCACGGATTCGTGGTGGGTCAGGCGCGCCTCCTGGCAGACGACGTTGAAGTAGCCGGCCTCGACCAGGCGGAAGCACAGCTCGACGTCGTTGTAGGCCACCGGCAGCGTCTCGTCGAAGCCGCCGACCGCGTCGAACTTGCGCCGCTCTATGGCGAGGCAGGCGCCGGTCACGGCGATCCAGTCGTATTCGAGGAGGTTGCGGCCGAAATCGGCAACCCTGTCGCCGTCCTGCCGGTAGAAGGCGTGTCCGGGCCCGTCGAGGAGGTTCACGACGCCGCAATGCTGGATCGTGCTGTCGGGGAAGTGGAGGCGGGCGCCCACCGCGCCGACATGGTCGCGCTGGGCGTAGCCGATCAGGCGCTCCAGCCAGTCGGGCGTGAGCGCCTCGGTGTCGTCGTTGAGGAACAGCAGCACCTCGCCCGTGGCGAAGCGCGCGCCGAGATTGTTGAGCGCTGAGTAGTTGAAGGGCCGCGGGTCCGACACGATCCGGACCCGGGGGTCGGCGCCGATCTCGTCGAGATAGGCGAGCGTCGGCCCCTCGCTGCTGCCGTTGTCGAGGATGACGATCTCCAGGTTCGGGTAGGTGCTCCGCTCGAGGATCGAGCGGATGCAGGCCCTGAGAACCGCGTGGTTGTCCTTCGACGGGATGATGACCGAGACCCGGGGCTCGCCCTCGGGCAGGTAGGCGACGCGGAACTGCCCGGGCATCGCCGGCACCGGCTCGACCCGGCCCGGCCAGCCGCGGCGGGCGAGCGCCTCCTCCTTGAGCCGGCGCACGGACTCGACCGCGTAGGGCTTGGCCGCCATGTCGGCGGCGATCGAGCTCGGCAGGCTGCGCCAGTGGTAGAGCACCTTCGGCACGTGCGCGATGCGGGCCGCCCGCTCGCTCGCCCGCAGGGCCAGGTCGTAATCCTGCGCGCCCTCGAAGCCGGGGCGCAAGCCCCCGCATTCCTCGACGAGGCTGCGGCGCAGGCAGGTGACGTGGCAGGTGTACATGATGCTCATCAGCGCGTCGGGCGACCAGTCGGGCTTGTGGAACGGGCCCGAGAACAGGCCGTCCGGGTCGATCTTGTCCTCGTCGCTGTAGAGGAAGTCGGCCCCGGTCCGGTCGATGCCGAGGGCGAGCTCGTAGAGGCAGTCGGGGGTGAGCGCGTCGTCGTGGTCGAGGAAGACGACGTAATCGCCGGCGGCCTCCGCCAGCGCCGCGTTGGTGGTCTCGGCGATGCCCCGGTTCTCGGGCCTGAACCGAACCTTGATCTGCGGATGCGCGATCGCCTCGAGCGCCGCGCGGGTCTCGGCCCGCGGGCTCGCGTCGTCCACGAGGATCAGCTCCCAGTGCGGGTACCATTGCTCCGTGACCGAGGCGATGGCGGCCTCGAGGAAGCGCGGCGCGACGGCGTAGACCGGCGTCAGGATCGAGAAGAGCGGGCGGGCGGAGAGGCGCGCGAGCCTCGCCTCGAGATCCGGCGGCCGGCGCGGCGGCAGGTAGCAGTAGCCGCGCGCCCGCCTCTCGAAGCGGTAGCGGGGCGGCCCCGCCCCCTCCGCCCGGAAGGACAGGCCGCTGCCGGGCCTCCGCCCGCCGAGCAGGCCCGACACGAGACGCAGCAGCGACACGATCGACCGCCCCTCAGACCCCGCCGAGGGCGGCGAGGATGCGCGCCCAGGAGCGCGTGCCCTTGTGGAAGCTCTGCAGGTCGTACTTCTCGTTCGGCGAGTGGATGCGGTCGTCGTCGAGGCCGAAGCCGATCAGCAGGGTGTTGCGGTCGAGGATGCGCTTGAAGTCGCCGACGATCGGGATCGAGCCGCCCGCGCCCACCGTGACCGGGGGCACGCCCCACTCGGCCTCGAGCGCGGCCCTGGCGGTCTCGAGCTGGGGCATGTCGAAGGGGAGGCTGATCGCCCGCGAGCCCTTGTAGCAGATCACCTCGACAGAGCAGTCGGCGGGGATGCGCTCCCGCACGAAGGCCTCGAAGGTCGCCGCCAGCACCTCCGGGTCCTGGTCGTCGACGAGGCGGAAGGAAACCTTGGCGCTGGCCTGGGCGGCGATCACCGTCTTGGTGCCCTCGCCCGTGTAGCCGCCGATGATGCCGTTGACGTCGCAGGCCGGCCGCGACTGGATCATCTCGATCAGCATGCGCCCGCGCTCCCCGGCCGGCTCCTTCAGCCCGATGGGGCCGAGGAATGTCTCCGGGCTGAGGTCGAGGCCGCGCCACTGCTCCAGCACCGCCTGCGGCGTCTCGCGCACGCCCTCGTAGAAGCCCGGCAGCGCCACCCGCCCCTCGGCATCGTGGAGATCGGCGATGATGCGGGCGAGCACGTGGACCGGGTTGCGGGCGGCGCCCCCGAAGAAGCCCGAATGCAGGTCGCGGTCGGCGCAGGTCACCTTCACCTCGAAATAGGCAAGCCCCCGCAGCGAGGTGGTGATGGCGGGCGTGCGCCGGTCCCACATCGATGTGTCGCAGACGAGCACGATGTCGGCCCCGAGCCTGTCGCGGTTCTGCGCGACCCATTCGGGCAGGCCCTGCGAGCCGTTCTCCTCCGCGCCCTCGATCAGGATGGTGACGCCGCAGGGCAACGCGCCGGCCATCGCCTTCCAGGCCCGGCAGGCCTCGATGAAGGTCATCACCTGCCCCTTGTCGTCCGAGGCGCCGCGCCCGACGATGCGCTTCGCGCCGGACGCGTCCTCGGCGAGGCGCGGCTCGAAGGGCGGCGTCTCCCACAGGTCCAGCGGGTCCACCGGCTGCACGTCGTAATGCCCGTAGAACAGGACGTGCGGCGCCCCCGGCTTCGGAGCCTGCGCCAGCACGACCGGGTGCAGCGAGGTCTCGCCGAGCGTGGTCTCGAAGCCGAGCGCCGTGAGCGTGCCCTCGAGCCAGCGCGCGGCCTCGCGGCAATGGTTCGCGTAGGCCGGATCGGTCGAGATCGACGGGATGCGCAGGAACGCGAACAGGCGCTCCAGCGCGTTGTCGAGGTCGCGGTCGATATCGTTGAGGATCGGGTCGAGCGCAGCCATCGCGTCTGTCCTTCGTGACGAGCGGGTCCCGCGCAGCGTTAGCCGAGACGCGCGCGAAACGGAAACGGCGCGGTCGCGGCTCGGTGCGGAAGAATCCGCGGACAACCGTTGCGGGAACAGCCGCACCTTGGAACGGTTATCGAGTGGGCTCGGCCCGAGCGTGCGCCGCACGCCGTCAGGCCGCGCCCGCCGCGACCCCCGCCCGAAGATGCGCGCAGGGGCCGATTCCGTATCCGGCCGGCCCCCGCGGGCCGGGCCTCCAAGCCCAGTGGAACGCCCCATGCGCATCGACAGCGGTTCGCCCGTCCCGGCGGACACCCGGATCGGCATCAGCCTGACGATCAACGGCGAGGCCCGCGAGCTGCAGGTGGCGCCCTGGACCACGCTCCTCGACCTCCTGCGCGAGCGCCTCGACCTGACCGGCACCAAGAAGGGCTGCGACCACGGCCAGTGCGGCGCCTGCACGGTGCTGGTGAACGGGGTGCGGGTGAATTCCTGCCTGACGCTGGCGGTGATGAAGGACGGGGCCGAGATCACCACGGTCGAGGGGCTCGCGGGCCTCGCGGATCGCGGCCCGAACGGCCTGCACCCGATCCAGGAGGCCTTCATCGAGCACGACGCCTTCCAGTGCGGCTACTGCACCTCGGGCCAGCTCTGCTCCTCGGTCGGGATGATGAACGAGGGCCACGCCAAGTCGCGCGAGGAGATCCGCGAGGCGATGAGCGGCAATCTCTGCCGCTGCGGCGCCTACACCAACATCGTCGACGCCATCGAGGACGTGATGCAGGGAGGCGCCCGATGAACCGCTTCGAGTATGTCCGCGCCGGCACCGTCGCGGAGGCCGTGCAGGCGCTCGGCGCCGACCCGAGCGCGCGTCTCATCGCGGGCGGCACCAACCTCATCGACCTGATGAAGTACAACGTCGAGCGGCCCGGCCGCCTCGTCGACATCACGCGGCTGCCGCTCGACGGCATCGAGGAGCACGCGGGGGGGCTGCGCCTCGGCGCGCTCGCGACGAACGCGAAGGTCGCCTACGACGAGCGGGTCCGCGACCGCTACCCCCTCCTGTCGAGCGCGATCCTGGCCGGCGCCTCGGCGCAGCTGCGCAACGCCGCCTCCACGGGCGGCAACCTCCTGCAGCGCACCCGCTGCTACTACTTCTACGACGAGGGCACGCCCTGCAACAAGCGGGTGCCGGGCTCGGGCTGCCCCGCCATCGGGGGCGTCAACCGCATCCACGCGATCTTCGGCACGAGCGAGCACTGCATCGCCACGCACCCCTCCGACATGTGCGTGGCGCTGGCCGCCCTCGAGGCAAGCGTGCAGGTCGGCGGGCCGCAGGGCGAGCGCGCGATCGCCTTCCGCGACTTCCACCGGCTGCCCGGGGACGCGCCGGAGCGCGACACCAACCTTCAGCCCGGCGAGATTGTGCTGAGCGTCGATTTGCCGGCAAATGATTATGGCCGGCACGTCACCTATCTCAAGCTGCGCGACCGGCTCTCCTACGCCTTCGCCCTCGTCTCGGTCGCCGCCGCGCTGGAGCTCGACGGCGACACGGTCCGGACCGCGCGCCTGGCGCTGGGGGGCGTCGCCCACAAGCCCTGGCGCAACGAGGAGGCGGAGGCGCTGCTCCAGGGCAAGCCCGCCACCCGCGAGAGCTTCCAGGCGGCCGCCGACCTGATCGTGCGCGAGGCCAGGCCCCAGTCCGAGAACGGCTTCAAGGTCGAGCTCGCCCGGCGCGCCATCGTGCGCGGCCTCGAACAGGCCGCCGCCGGCACGCCGCAATCGATCACCGACAAGCGCATCGCCTGAGAGAGGCCCAGATGGTCGCCACCTTCAGCTCCACCGGCCGCGACACCTTCGTCGGCAGCCCGCGCAGCCGCGTCGACGGCCCCGCCAAGGTCACGGGCCTCGCCAAGTACGCCGGCGAGTTCGCCGCCCCCGACCTCGCCCACGGCACCGTAGTCTCGAGCGACATCGCCAAGGGCCGCATCCGGGCGATCGACACCGCCGACGCGGAGGCCGTGCCCGGCGTGATCAAGGTGTTCACCCACGAGAATCGGCCCCGCACCGCCTGGCTCAACTACAATTACCAGGACGCGGTGGCGCCGCCCGGCTCGCCCTTCCGGCCGCTCTACGACGACCGGATCCTCTACAGCGGGCAACCCGTCGCCCTGGTCGTGGCAGAGGATTTCGAGACCGCGCGCTTCGCCGCCACGCTGGTGAAGCTCGATTACGAGGCCGAGGAGCCCGCCACCGACACGGAGGCCGTGCGCGACCTCGCCTACCGGCCCCCGATGAACCGCAATGGCATCAAGCCGCCGCCGAAGCCCTGGGGCGACGCGGACGGCGCCTTCGACAAGGCGCCCGTGAAGGTGCGCCAGGATTACCGGCTGGCGATCGAGCACCACAACCCGATGGAGCCGCACGCTTCGACCGTCGTCTACGAGGGCGACGGCACCTATACGGTCTACGACAAGATCCAGGGCGTCTCGAACAGCCAGGGCTATCTCGCCAGCGTCTTCGGCCTGAAGAAGGACGACGTGCGGGTGATGAACCCGTATCTCGGCGGCGGCTTCGGTTCGGGCCTGCGCCCGCAATACCAGCTCTTCCTGGCAATGCTGGCCGCCCGCGACCTCGAGCGCTCGGTGCGGGTGGTGCTGACCCGCGACCAGATGTGGACCTTCAGCTACCGCCCGGACGCGCTGCAGACGGTCACGCTCGGCGCGGGCCCGGACGGCAGGCTGCAGGCCCTGCGCCACGATTGCATCGAGGGCACCTCGCAGTTCGAGGATTACCAGGAAGTCGTCGTCAACTGGGCGGCAATCCTATACCGCTGCGACAATGTCGAGCTGACCTATAGGCTCGCCAAGCTCGACACGTTCACGCCCGCCGACATGCGGGCGCCCGGCGCGGTGACGGGCGTCTTCGCCATCGAGACCGCGATGGACGAGCTCGCCTGCGCCACCGGCCAGGACCCGATCGAGCTGCGGCTGAGGAACTTCACCGAGCGCGACCGGACGCAGGGCGACAAGCCCTTCGGCTCGAAGGCGCTGAAGGCCTGCTTCGCGCAAGGCGCGGCCCGTTTCGGCTGGGACAAGCGCAACCCCGAGCCCCGCTCCATGCGGGAGGGCCGGGAGCTCGTCGGCTGGGGCATGGCCACGGGCGTGTGGGAATCCATGATGATGAAGTCGGGCGCCCACGCGATCCTGACCGCCGACGGCAAGCTCGAGGTCGGCAACTCGACGGGCGATCTGGGCACCGGCACCTACACGATCCTGACCCAGATCGCGGCCGACACGCTCGGCCTGACCATGGAGGACGTGACGACGAAGCTCGGCGACACGCGGCTCCCCGAGGCTCCCGTCGCCGGCGGCTCGTGGACGGCCGCCTCCTCCGGCACCGCCGTGATGAAGGCCTGCCGCGACGTCGGCGAGCAGGTCTTCAAGCTCGCCCGCAAAATGGAGAACTCGCCGCTCGCCAATGTCGATTTCGCGCGCGTCGCCTTCACGAACGGGCGCATCGAGGTGGCGGGCGAGCCCGCGCGCGGCGTCTCGCTGGTCGATGCGATGCGTTCGGCCGGGGTCGAGCGGCTCGAGGCGACCGCCGAGGGCGCCCCCGACAAGGACTTCGACGACGCCTACGAGGCCTATACCCACTCGGCCGTCTTCGCGGAGGTGAAGGTCGACGAGGAACTGGGCCAGGTCCGGCTCACCCGGATCGTCTCGGCGATCGCGGCCGGCAAGATCCTCAACCCGAAGACGGCCCGCAGCCAGATCCTCGGCGGCGTCGTGATGGGGATCGGCTCGGCGCTGGAGGAGGAATCGATGCTCGATCACCGCCTCGGGCGCTTCATGAACCACAATCTCGGCGAGTATCACGTGCCGGTGAACGCCGACATCCACGACATCGAGGTGATCTTCGTGGACGAGGAGGACAAGGCGAACCCGCTCGGCGTGAAGGGACTCGGCGAGATCGGCGTCGTCGGCGTCGCCGCCGCCATCGCCAACGCGGTCCACCACGCCACCGGCAAGCGCATCCGCCACCTGCCGATCACGGTCGACAAGATCCTCGGGTAGGCGGGACGCCGCCCCGCCGCGCCCGCTCGGGATCGGCGGTTCAGGGATCGCGGCGGCGCTCAGCCACGGAAACGGGGCGCGATTCCCCTCTCCATCCGGATCGGGCCTGCCCGGTCCGGGCTGGCAAGGGCAGATCTCGGGCAAGCCCGGGATCTGCGGGGAGGAGAGGCGCGTGGAGAGGCGCGGATGTGCGAACCCTCGCGGGAGAATCCGCTCTCTCGGCTCACAAAATCCTTGACATAATTCCTAAACTGTGCTTCCTATCCGTCGTCGGCCGCCCGGTGTTCGGGAGGCCCGCGCGGCGGACCGGCCGTGCGGGTCCGGGGTGGCCGGGCGGCGTCCCGCGTCGGTGGCCCAGGTCACCACCGCCCCGGGCGCCGGCTGCGACGCAGGGCGGCCCTCGAGGCCGCCTCCAGAGCCCCGATCCCGGCCCACTACGAGGCCGGCGCGGCTTGGACAGGACCGCTACAGGCAGGGGCCGCCGAGTCGGGCGCTCCGGCTGGACGCTCGGGGTCGCAACCGGTGGGAAAGAGCCGCGACGCGAAAAGAACGGCCGGCGGGCTCGCACGAGCCCGGCGGCCGCGGGACGCCGGGGAACCGGTTCCTCTTCCAACATCAGGGTTCCGCGGCGTCCCGCGTCTCCCCCCGGCCCCAACCCCGGCGCGACGGCGTCCGGGGCCGAACGCGCAGGAGGCCGGAATACGGGCGAAACCGCGCAAATCCGGGAACGGATTCTTAAGCGCCTTTCGCAAGCCCTCCTTCAACCTCCCCTGCGATCCTGACGGCATCGGCCACCGGGCATCCGCGCCCGCGCGAGGATCGAGATGGGCGGAGCGTCATGGACCTGAAGGACATCGCCCTCGTCCTCGCGCTGCTCGCGGCCGCCTTCAGCCTGGCAGCCCTGCTCTGGCGCCGCACTGGCGCCCGGCCGGAGGACGCGGCCGTCGAGGACCTGCACGACCGGATCTGGCGCATCTCCGAGAGCGAGGAGCGCTACCGGGCCCTCGTCGAGGCCACCATGCAGGTGATCGTGCAGCGCGACGGGCTCGGGCGCATCACCTTCGCCAACGAGGGCTTCGCGGGCCTCCTCGGGCGCACGCCCCTCGACCTCGTCGGGGCGACGGCAGACCTCGAGATCCTGGAGGACCGGGGCGTGACGCGCGACCCCGACGGGGTCCGCCGGGTCGAAGCGCGCATCCGGCCCGCGGCGGGCGAGCCGCGCTGGTTCTCCTTCGTGGAGATGCCGGTGACCCGAGAGGGCGGACCGACCCAGTGGCTGCGCGCCGGCATCGACATCACGGCCCGGATCGAGGCGGCCCGTTCCCTCGACGAGGCGCTGGCCCGGGCCGAGGCCGCGAGCGTCGCGAAATCCCGCTTCCTCGCCACCGTCAGCCACGAGTTCCGCACGCCGCTCAACGGCATCCTGGGCATGGCCGACCTCGTGCTCCAGACCGGCCTCGACCCGGAGCAGCGCACCTATGTCGAGGCGGTGCGCACGAGCGGCAAGGCCCTGCTGTCGCTCATCGACGGCATTCTGGACTTCTCGCGCATCGAGGCCGGGCGCCTCGACCTCGCGGCCGAGCCCTTCGACCTGGCGGCCGTCGCCGAGGCGGTCGTCGAGCTGCTCGCCCCTCGCGCCCAGGACAAGGGAATCGAGATAGCCCTCGACGTGGCGGACGACCTCAGCCCCCGCGTGGTCGGCGACGCCGAGCGCGTGCGCCAGATCCTCGTCAACCTCGCGGGCAACGCCATCAAGTTCACGCGGGCGGGCGGCGTCGGCGTGACGCTGAGCCGGCACCGCGACGGCATCGCGCTGGCGATCTCGGATACCGGGCCGGGCATCCCGGAGGACAGGCTGCCGAGCCTGTTCGAGGAGTTCGAGCGGGGCGACGCCAGCGCGAGCAGTCCCCACGAAGGGACGGGGCTCGGCCTCGCCATCACCCGCCGCCTCGTCGCCCGCATGGGCGGGCGGATCGAGGCGGAGTCGAGGCATGGGCGCGGCTCGACCTTCCGGGTGGTCCTGCCGCTGCCGAAGGCGGAGGCGCAGGGCGAGCCCGCGGCCCGCGTCTGGCTCGATGCCCGCCGCGTCCTGATCGTGGCCGACTCGCCCTTCCAGGCGCCCTACCTCGCCCGGCGCCTGTCGCGCTCCGGCGCCGCCGCCGTGGTGGTGCCGACCCTGGAAGCCGGGCTCGCGGCCCTGCCGGCGGCCTCCTTCGACGCGCTGATCGCCGACCGGGCCCTCGGCGACGCGGCCGTGCGGCAGCTCGCCGACGCGGCGCGCGCCGGCGGGGTGCGCTGCAGCCTCGTCCTACTCTCGCCCTTCGACCGGCGCGAGTTCGGAGCGCCGGCGGCGGCCGGCTTCGACAGCTACCTGATCAAGCCCGTGCGCGCCCGCTCCCTGTTCGACCGCCTCCTCGCCCCGGCCCAGCCGGTCGAGACCACGTCGGAGCCTCCGGCGCACCGGATCGCCGAGGCCCCGGCCGCGACGGCCGCCCCCGGCGAATCCGGGCCGGTGGTGCTGCTCGCCGAGGACAACCCGATCAACGCGCTCCTCGCCGGCAAGGCGCTCGAGCGGCTCGGCGCGCGCGTGGTGCTGGCCCGCGACGGGTTCGAGGCGCTCGCGCGGCTCGACGAGGACGGTGCGGCCTTCGACCTCGCCCTGATCGACATCCGCATGCCGGGCCTCGACGGGCTCGAGACCGCCCGCCGCATCCGTGCCGGCGAGGAGCGGACGGGCGGGCCCCGCCTCCGGCTCGTCGCGCTCACCGCCAATACCGGCCGCGAGGACGAGCAGGCCGCCCGCGCGGCCGGGTTCGACGCCTTCCTGGCCAAGCCGCTCAACCTCAAGGCGCTCCCGGCCCTCCTCGGCCGGCACGCCGCGCGCGCCGCCTGATGGGGTCGGCGCGTTGACAGGGTGGTCCCCGCCGCGCCAACACGGAACCCATGGCCGCTGAGACACCCTCCGCTCCGAAACCGCCCGCCCGGGACGGCCTTGTCGCCGCTGGCATCGCCGCTCTCGTCGCCGCCACGGTGCTGATCGGCGCGCTGGCGCCGGGCGGTGGCCCGCACGGCGCGGCGTCCGACCCGCGCGAGGATACGGCCTGCCTCGAGTGGAGCGACGGCTGCCGCGTCTGCCAGCGCCAGGCCGAGGGGTCGGCCTGCTCGCTGCCCGGCATCGCCTGCACGCCCTCGGCGGAGCGCTGCCTGCGCCATTCGGGCGGTTGAGCGCGCCGCGCCCGACCTTGCGCTTCGCGCCGAGCCCGAACGGCCGGCTGCATCTCGGGCACGCCTACTCGGCGCTCCTCAACGCCGAGATCGCCCGCCGGATGGACGGGCGCCTCCTCCTGCGCATCGAGGACATCGACCCCGTGCGCTCGCGCCCCGACCTCGTCGCGGCGATCTTCGAGGACCTCGCCTGGCTCGGCCTGCGCTTTCCGACGCCCGCGCGGCGCCAGTCCGAGCACCTGGGCGCCCATCGCGCATCCCTCCACGGCCTCGCGGCCCGCGGCCTCGCCTATCCCTGCTTCTGCTCGCGCGGCACCATCGCGGCAGCGGCCTCGGTCACGCCGGTGCCTCGCGACCCGGACGGCTCGCCCCTCTACCCGGGCACCTGCCGAGCCCTGGCCGCCGAATCCGTCGCCCGCATCGCGGCGGGCGAGCCCCATACCTGGCGCCTCGACATGGCCCGGGCGCTGGCGGCCGAGCCCGGGCCGCACGGCTACCTGGCCTTCGCTCCGGACGGGACCGAGCACGCCGTCGCGGCGGCTCCCGGCCGTTGGGGCGACGCGGTGATCGGCCGCCGCGACGTCCCGACGAGCTACCATCTCGCCGTCGTCCACGACGACGCCGCCGAGGGGGTGACCCACGTGGTGCGGGGCCGGGACCTGGAGGCGGCGACCGACCTGCACGTTCTGCTGCAGCGGCATCTCGGCCTGCCGACGCCGCGCTATCACCACCACGACCTGATCCGGGACGCGGCGGGCGCCAAGCTCGCGAAGTCGCGAGGCTCGCGATCGCTCGCCGACCTGCGGGCGGCGGGCGTGACGGCGGAGGCGGTCCGGGCGAGCCTCGGGTTCGGCTGAAGCGGCGTCAGCGCATCGTGTCGCGCTGCGCCATCGCGGTGGCGCTCTTCGACTTCTGCATCACGCCGTCGATCTGCTCGCGCTGGCGCTTGAACTCGCTCAGCAGCCGCCCGTCGAGCTCCCGCCCGCGCGGCACGCGGATCTTCATCGGGTCGACGAAGTGGCCGTTGATGATCACCTCGTAGTGCAGGTGCGCGCCGGTGGACAGCCCGGTCGAGCCGACATAGCCGATCACCTGGCCCTGCCGGACCTTCGCGCCCGCCGAGACGCCCCGCCCGAACCGCGACATATGGTTGTAGGTGGTGACGTAGCCGTTGATGTGCTGGATCTCGACGCGCCGGCCGTAGCCCGAATCCCACTCCGCCTTGATCACCGTGCCGTTGCCCGCCGCCACGATCGGCGTGCCGATCGGGTTCGCCCAGTCGACGCCGGTGTGGAGCTTGGCGTAGCCGAGGATCGGGTGGCGCCGGTAGCCGAAGCCCGAGCGCATGATGCCGTCCGCGATGGGTTTCCGGATCAGGAACTTCTTGAGCGAGCGGCCCTGCTCGTCGAGATAGTCGATCGAGCCGTCGTCGGGCGACTGGAACCGGTAGATCTTGCGGCTCTCGCCCCCGAGATTGAGCGAGGCGTAGAGGAGATCGGGCCGCTCCGCCGCGTTCTGGCCGGCATCCTCGTCGTAGGTGTAGAACACGTCGAGGCTGTCGCCGCTGGAGATGCGGCGCTGGAAGTCGATGTCGTAGCTGAACACCCGGACGATGTCCTCGACGGTCGAACGGGGCAGGTCGTGGCGGGCCGCGGTCTCGTAGAGGCTCTGGTAGAGCCGCGGGCCGGAACCGCCGCCCTCCTCGTCCTCCTCACCACTCTCGGCCGCGGCGGGCGCCTTGCGTGCGGGCGCATCCTCCGTCGGCGGCGCCACCGAGACGAAGGCGCCCCGGTCGTTCATCGCCGCGATGCCCTCGATGCCGTTCTCGCCGTAGAGGATCACCCGGGTCACCTGCCGCGGGTCGCCGGGCTTCACGCCGGGGGCGATCTGCACGCGGAACTGCTGGCCCTCGACGAGGGCCCCGGTGCGCGCCTTGCCGCCGAGCGCGCCGACGATGGCCCGGATCTGATCGTCCGAGCTGTGGCCGGTGGCCTTCAGCACCGATTCGAGCGTGTCGCCCCGCTTGAGCGCCAGGTCGCGCTCCTCGACGAGCGGCGTGTCGCTCGGGCGCATCTCGACCTTGGCGAGCCTCGTGACGTTCTCGGGGACGACCAGGACCTCGATCGCCTTGAAGGGGCTCGCATCCCTCGGCATCGCGTTGGCGGTGTCGAAATCGGGGCCGGACGGCGCCTGCTGCAGGGTGCGCGACAGCATGATCTGCGGCGCGAGCGGCAGCGCCGTGCGTCGTCCGGCCTCGGCCGCGATGCGCCGCTCCTCCTCGACCTGCGCGGTGACGTCATCGTCGCCGAGCGCCGGTGCGGTCGCCTCGACCGCGACCTCCGCGAGGTCGCGCTTGACCACCGATACCTCGGCGCCCGGCGCGTCGGCTCCGTTGGCCTCGGCGGAGCGTTCCAGCGGCTCGTCCGAGACGAACTTCATCGGATCGAAGCGCGGGATGTCGGTGGCGAAGACGCCCGTCGACATGGACAGGGCGGTCGAGACCCGCACGAAGGGCCGCACCTTGATGATCTCGCGCTCGCCGAGCCGCACGGTTACCGGCGAGCGGAAGCTCTGCTTGGCCGAGGCGATCATCAGGTTGCGCACGAGACGGTCGCCCTTGCGGGCGAGGTTGGTACCGCCTTCGCTGGGCTGCGGGCGCGCCGCGACCGCGACCCGCTCGGGGATCGCCGCGAAGGAGACGTCGCCCTGAAGCGAGACGTGCAGGGCCGCCCCGATCAGGCCGGCGCCGGTGAGGCCGGTCAATGCGCTGGCGCAGAGCCAGCGGAGGTTCACCTCGCGCCGGTCGATCCGGGTCGCGTCGGCGCCGAGCAGATCGAGGGGCGGCACGGCGCCGATGGCAGGGCCGGGCACCGCCCGGCCGGCCGGACTCGCATCCTCGATCTTGAGACGGCCGCGCTTCACGGACTTTCCTTCATGCAGAGACCGCCGTTTCGCGGTCCCGTCGTCGGGGGAGCGGGCAAACCTCCGGCCGGACGCGCCGGCCTGCCCCGAGAGAAAGCATGTCCGGGCGCAGCGTGTCGAGATTGAGGCGCGCCCGATCCGATCACGCGCCCGCCGCGCCGTGGCGGCCGGCCCGTCGCGGGCGCCCCTCATCGATCTCAGGATCCGAAAATTGACATTTGACAGGCCGGATGGGGTGACCTATACGGCTGCCCATCGACGGGGCGGCCGGAACGGCGGCCTCGCCGGTCTCTCTAGACAGTCTACCGGCAGGATCTGGCAGGAGCCAGATGTTGCTGATCTGTCGTCTTCGGGGTGGTTCCGGCGGGTGTCGGGGCCGTTGTTCTTTGACAACTGAATCTGAGGAAGAGAAGCGTGGACGGCTGTTGTCCTTGCGGC
>NZ_JBAWTG010000044.1:0-42804 GCF_037106235.1 Methylobacterium nigriterrae
TCGCCAAGCCCGTTACCAAACCGCCTGATCCGGACGCGCTCCCGAAAGCCCTCAAGGTTGTTGCAGCCGCCAAGGAGGTCTCGCATCCAGACAACTAGGTCGCCGCTCGACGCGCCGAACAGCGCTATCGACTCCTCGGCCATCGCAACCCAGGTCGAGACCCTGAAGTCGGAGACGCTAGCCCGTGCCGTCATCAGCAAATTGGGACTAGAGACCGATCCGGAGTTCGCCAGACCCGGCCTGATCTCCGACATCTCCACCTGGATCAACCCCGGCGTTACGGCTGCGGCTGATCCCCGACGGCGCCGGCAACGGACCGTGATCGAGCGCTTCGAGTCCGCGCTGGACGTCTTTCTGGCCGGGCGCAGCTACGCGGCCGTGATCCGGTTCACTTCGGCCGATCCCGAGAAGGCAGCGCGCATCGCCAACGCGATCTGCGACGCCTACATCGACGACCAGCTGGAAGCCAAGACTGCGGGTTCAACCAGAGCAAACCTGTGGTTTCAGCGCCGGCTCGGCGAATTGAAATCGGAGGCCGATGATGCTGTCCGGGCGCTGGAGGAGTTCTCGAAAGACGACCACGGACAGCCCAACGCGGCGCGGCAGGCCCGCCTGCACGATCTTATGGCCGCAGCCCAAGCCCGCAGGCGCGCCTACGACAGCTTCCAAAGTCTCAGCGGGTATTCGCGGGCCGTCGAACAGCAGACGCTCCCGACGACCGAGGCGCGGGTCCTCACCTGGGCTGAGGCGCCGCTGATCAGAAGCTGGCCGTCGGTCGGGATGATCCTGTTGTCGTCCGTGGCGGCGGGCGGGGCCCTGGGAATGGTGATCGCCTACGCGCGCGAACATCTCGGCGGCACGGTTCGGTCGCGTCAGGGGCTGGAGCGCGACCTGGACCTGCGATGCCTCGGGTTTCTTCCCCCGCTCCAGCAGCGCTGGCGACGCAAGCCGCTGCGGTTCTGGCTCCGCCAACCGACACAGAGAGGCATTCTGCTCGCCGGCGAGAAGGATCCCTCCTGCGCCGGCGAGGCGCTGATCGGGCTCAGGCTCGCCTTGGACGCGCTCCGGGATCCCTCCTCGGGCGCGGTGAGCATAGGGATCACGTCCGCGCATTCGGGCGAGGGCAAGACGACATTGGCCTTCAATCTCGCCAAGTCGATGGCTGACGCGGGCACGCGCGTACTCCTCGTCGATGCCGACCTGCACGGCCTGTCGCTGACGAGAGAGCTCGCCCCGCAGTCGAACAGGGGATTGCCGGAAGCGCACAGAGGGACGTTCTCGCTCGCCGACGTCGAGCCCGTTCCGGCCCTCGGCTTCCCCGTCCTGGCCCAGCCGCTCGACCGCGTTCCTCGGCGGCCGGACGTCCTGAGTTCGCGTCAGATGCGCGAGATGCTCGACGCCGCACGTTCCAAATTTGACTACGTCGTTCTCGATCTGCCCGCCGTCCTCGAGCACGTGGATGCCTGTGCGGCAGCGATCCATCTCGATTTCTTCGTCCTCGTCGCGGAATGGGGCCGCACCAAGATTGCCGATCTTGAGGCGGTGTCGGCTCGGTGCGACCAGATCACCGAGCGGGTCGTCGGTACCTTCGTCAACAAGGTGCCGCGCGGCTCAGGCTGGTATTAGCGGCCCGATCCGGCCGTCTACAGTCCCGCATCTCCCGACTTCGCGATCTTCCCGCCCAAGTCTTAGTTCTCGTCACGTCTTACTCAAGCACTTCCGGAGGTCGCGCCGATGATCTCAAAAGAAGATGGCCGAAAATCCGATCCGATCCGATGGCACGGTAACGGGGCGGTCCGGGTCGCCCGCGACCGGCCGAGTGCCGTCCACCAGCGCGAGGTGCGCGTCGGCGTCGTTGGATGCGGCTATTGGGGCGCGAAGCACGTCCGCGTGCTCAGCGCGACGCCCGGCGTCGCGGAACTCTCACTGATCGAGCGCGACGTCGCACTGTGCGACAACATGCAACGCGTCTTTCCCGGGACCCGGGCCTTCCGCAGCCTGGAGGCAGCGTTGCCGCACGTGGATGCGGTGGTGATTGCCACGCCGCCACAGACCCATGGCGAACTCGCGCTCATGGCAGTGCGCGAGGGCAAACACGTGCTCGTGGAGAAGCCGCTGGTCACGTCTTTGGGCGAGGCCGAATCGCTCGTGGAGGCCGCGCGTCTGTCGGATCGAATCACGATGGTCGGACACACGTTCCAGTTCAATCCCGCCGTGCGCGAGCTGCGGCGGCGGATGGTCTCGGGCGAGCTCGGCAAGATCTACTACATCCACTCGGCCAGACTGAACCTCGGGCTATATCGCCCAGACGTCAACGTCGTCTGGGATCTCGCGCCGCACGACGTCTCGATCCTGAACTACCTGCTCGACTCCCGGCCCGACTCGGTGATGGCGTGGGGCGCTTCGCTCGCCTTCGGAGACGTACACGACCTCGCCTATCTGCGCCTCGAATATCGGGAGCCCGAGGTGACCGGCTACGCGCACGTTTCCTGGCTCGATCCGCGCAAGACCCGGACTGTGACGGTGGTCGGCAGCGAGAAGATGGCGATCTACGACGACCTCAGCGAAGACCGGCTGCGGATCTACGATTGCGGACTGGAGGGCCATCTCGACGGGCCTCCGTTGCACGAGCGACCGCCGGCGTACCGTTACGGCGACATGATCGTGCCCTACATCCGGCCCGACGAGCCGCTCGCACTCCAGGACAAGCATTTCATAGATAGCATCCGCACGCGGACTGAACCAGAGACCGACTGGATGACCGGACTGTCGATTGTCGCGATTCTCGAAGCGCTCCATCAGTCGATCCGGGAGGGCCGGCCGGTGAGTGTGTCGAATTCGTTCGCGCGCTCCCGCCAGGCCAACTGCGCTTCCATGGGGATCTCATGATGAACATCCCCTTCATCGACCTGGAAGCCATGCACGACGAAGTGCGGGACGAACTCGACGACGTTTGGCGCCGGATCAGCCGATCCGGCCGCTTCATCGGCGGCGAGGCGGTCGAAAACTTCGAACGGGAATGGGCGCGTTACTGCAACACCGGCCATTGCGTCGGGGTGGGGAGCGGAACGGCCGCCGTCGAACTCGCGCTGACCGCGCTGGGCATCGGCCGGGGCGACGAGGTGATCGTTCCCGCCAACACGTTCATCGCCACCGCGGCAGCGGCGGTCGCGACCGGCGCCGAAGTCGTGTTCGTCGACGTGGATCCCGCGACCCTTCTCGTCACCCCGGACATCGTCGCGCGGGCGATCACGCCCAGGACCGCCGCGGTGATCGTCGTCCATCTGTACGGCCAAACGGCCGACATGGACGGAATCGACGCGACCGCTTCATCGGCCGGAATTGCCGTCGTCGAAGACGCCGCGCAGGCTCACGGCGCGCTCTGGAGAGGACGCAAGGCCGGCGGGCTGTCGCACCTCGGCTGCTTCAGCTTCTATCCGGGGAAGAACCTGGGCGCCTTCGGCGACGCTGGCGCGGTGGTCACCGACGACGGCGCTCTCGCCGAGAGAATACGCCGTCTGAGCAACCACGGACGCGCGCCCGACGATCCGCACTGTCACGACATCGTCGGCGCCAATCATCGGCTGGATGCGTTGCAGGCGGCGGTCCTGTCGGTCAAGCTCAAGCGCCTAGACGCCTGGAACGCCGGCCGAAGACGGGCGGCCGACGCCTACGCGGCGGCGCTCGCTGGCCTCCCGCTCCGCCTCGTCGAAACGGCGCCGGGAGCATCGAGCAGCCATCATCTCGCGGTGGTGCAAACGCCCTATCGCGACGAACTGCGCCGGGCCCTGGCAGCCGAAGGCATATCGACCAGCGTGCACTATCCGATCCCGTGCCACCAGCAGGCCGCATTCTCGACGGCAAGAGAACGGTCTCTTCCGGTCGTAGAGGCCGCGGCCAGGCGCATCCTGTCGCTCCCGTTGTACCCGCATCTTACGGATGCCCAGATCGGCCGCGTTGCCGACGTCGTCACCCGCGCGCTGCAGAACGTCGCCTGCGCCGAGCCGGAGGAGGTCCTCGGCGCAGCGAATCCGGATACCGTCGCGGCGTTTTCGCCGACGGTACTCGTCCCATAAGCCGTCGTCGGGAGAACCCGATCATGACATCGCGCCAGCGACTGGCGATCGACGCGTGGACCACCGTGGATCCAGAACGGGAGGCGCACGGCATCCGGTCGCGTCAAATGCGGGCTGGGCCGCGCCTGGGCAAGCGAGCCGTCGACCTCGCGCTCGCGTGTCCGATCCTGGCGCTGTCCTCGCCGCTGATGCTCATGGCGTACATCCTGATCCGGCTTACCAGCCGGGGGCCGGCCCTCATCCGTCAGACCCGCATCGGCCAACACGAACGCCCGTTCGCCATGTTCAAGTTCCGGACTATGCGTCTCGACGCGGACGACACCGCCCTCAGGCGCATGAACATCCTGGAGCTGGCGGGGAATACGGATCCCGGAACGAGCGACGGCGCCTTCAAGCCGGACGCCGATCCGCGGGTCACGAAGGTCGGCCGCCTGCTTCGCCGCTTCAGCGTCGACGAGCTGCCGCAGCTTTTCAATGTGCTGTCGGGCGAGATGTCCCTTGTCGGTCCCCGGCCGTCACTGCCCTGGGAGGTCAAACTGTACACGCCCGCCCAGCGCATGAGACACGCCTGCCTGCCGGGCATGACGGGGCTTTGGCAGGTCAGCGGCCGGAACCGGCTGCCGATGCCGCAGATGCTGCGACTGGATCTCGTCTACGCGCGCTCGTGGTCGCTTTCTCTCGACCTGTGGATCCTCTGCCGCACGCCCGGCGCCGTCCTGTTCGACAGGACCGTCAGATAGCGCGGAAGCACCCGCGGGCGGCAGGGGGCAGAGACGATGGAGGACGACCATGGCCGAGGTCATCGTCGGACAGCCAGCGATGTGGCGGGCTATCGCGCACCATCCGCTAAACAGCCTGTTCTCGTCGCGACCCTGGACCGAGGCGGTGGCCCGGACATATGGCTTCGAGGTGTCGGCCTCGATGCTGAGCGATGGACCCTCGGAAAAAGCCGACGGAGCGCTCCTGTTCTCGCAGATCTGCGATCTCAGAGGCGAGCGGATCGTCTGCAGCCCGTTTTCGGACTATTGCGATCCGCTCGCAGGCGACGTCGAGACTTGGCGCGAGCTCGTCGCCCCGCTGATCGCATCCGGTGTCCCGGTCACATTGCGCTGCCTTCGCAATCAGATTCCGGTCGAGGATGAGCGTTTCACGAAAGTCGGCGAGGTGGCGTGGCACGGCATCGACCGGCCGGAGCTGGAAATCTGGAAGGGGCTGCTGGGTCCGGCCCGCCAGAACATCAGGAAGGCCGAGCGGCAAGGCATAACAATCCGGACGAGCCGGACCCTCGACGACCTGCACGTCTTCTATCGGATGCATTGTCACGTCCGGAAATCGAAATATCGCCTGCTTCCCCAGCCGTTCGCGTTCTTCGAGCAGCTTCATGCCGCGTTCGCGGACGAAGGATTGGCGGTCCTCCTGGCCGAGCTCGACGGCACGGCCGTGGCCGGGTCCGTGTATCTCGCCCACGGCGACACGCTGTTTTACAAATTCAACGCGTCGGTGGACCGCGCCATGTGTCCCAACGACCTCCTTGTCTGGGCGGGCATCAGGCTCGGCCTCGAGCGCGGCCTCAAGCTGTTCGACTTCGGCGCATCCGACCTCGATCAGCCCGGGCTGCTGCGCTTCAAGCGCAAATTCGCGACCACCGAACGGACCATCGTCCGGCTCTCCTGCATCCCGGAAGGCCATCTTGACCCACGCGCGCAATTCGCCACCGGGACGTTGAAGGCGCTCTCGCATTGGCTCACCGACCCCGGCGTGCCGGATACAATCACACAGGCCGCCAGCGCCGACTTCTACCGATTATTCTGCTGAGGAGGCGGATCTAATGGCCAAAATGCCGGCGGTGCGGACCCAGTACGAGAGGGGAACTCTCGACGGTCTTGCCGCCGATACGCGTACCGTGGCCATCGGCATCCTCGCGAGCCGGATCACCGGCTTTGGACGCGTAGCCGTCATGGGGGCCGTGTTCGGACCCACCTATTTCGGCAACCTGTTCCAGTTCTCCTCCACGCTTCCGGTCACCGTTTACAGCTTTCTCATGGGCGTACTGATGTCGGCGTTTCTGGTGCCGCCGCTGGTGCGATGCATTCAGGGAAACGACGTCGCGGCGGTCCGCCGCTTTGCCAACGCGGCCCTGGGCTCGATCACGGCCGTGCTGACGGTAGCCGGCATCGTTGCGCTCTTGGGTCTGCCGCTGCTTCTGGGGGCGGTGACGTTCGGGATCGAGGATCCGCTCGTGCGCGACCGGTATCTCGTGCTCGGCGTCGCGCTCGCCTTGATGCAGATGCCTCAGATCGTACTCTACGGCGTCGTCGGAACCGGGGTCGCCGTGCAGCAGGCGTACGGACGTTTCGCGCTCGCCGCAGCGGCACCCGCGATCGAAAACATCGGGATCATCACGGTCCTGGCGATATCGGCGGCGACGTTCGGCAGGGGCGTGGATGTCGAATCGGTAGGCTCCGGGCAGATCATGCTGCTCGGTCTCGGCACGACCGCGGCCGTGGCGGCACATGCCGGCGTGCAGTGGTGGGGAGCGTACCGGCTCGGCGTCGCGCTGGTGCCTCGGCCCGGCGACTGGAGCGAAACCGAGGTCCGGACGATCCTGCGCCAGGGAAGCTCCCTGATCGGCTATGCCGGATCGTACTGGGCCGCGTTCTTGGTCGCGCTCGTCAGCGCGGGCTCCGTCCCGGGCGGATTGATCGCGTTCCAGATGGCCGCCAATCTCTGCAATTTCCCCGTCACCTTGACCGCTGTCCCGCTTGCGGCGGCGCAGCTACCCCGGCTCTCCGGCAGCCATCACCACGACAGACTCGCCGATTTCCGCAGAACCTACTGGGCCGGATTGCGGCTCCTGATTTTCTTCGCTCTGCCCGCGAGCGTGTTGTTCGCCTTCGTCCCGCATACCCTGGCCTGCGCGTTGGCGTTCGGCGAGATGCGCGGTCCGACCGGCACCGCCCTGCTCGCGGCCTCCATCGGCGGGCTCGGCATCGGCATCGTGGGAGATGCGGCGATGACCCTGATGACGTCCTCCTGCTACGCCCGCAACGACAAATCGGCCCCGCAACGGGCCATGCTGCTGCGCCTGATCGTGATCGGAACGGGCGTGGTCCTCGCCCGCTGGACCCTGGCCGGACCCGAGTTGCTCTGGGCGCTCGGCGCGGCCGTTTCCGCAGGCAACATCCTCGCCGGCGCGTATCTGCACGCCGGGTTGCGGCGCGCCCTGGGAGCGACCGAGCTGCCGGGCGCACTCGGCATCGGCCAGATCGCCATCACGGCCGCAGCCCTCGTGCCGACCGTCGTCGTCGCGAATTGGATCGCCGCCGACGACGCCTCCGCCTTCAGGACAATAGGTGGCACCATCGGCGCTCTCGCGGCCAGCGGCATCGTTTATCTCGTCCTGCATTGCCTTCGCGGCTCGCTCGAACTCGAATTACTATTTCCGATGATTGGCCGATTGCCTCTGTTCGGGTGGTTCTCGGCCGGGCACGCGTACACAACTTCATCGCGGCCGCGCGAAGCGGAGCAGCCGATGGACGAGGGGTGACGGGCAGGCGATGCTGACCGCCGCGATCTTCGGGTTCATCGCCGTGCCGATCGTCGTCGCCCGGCCGGAATATGGTGCCTACGCCATTCTCCTGGTCAGTCCTCTGATCGCGGGGATCGCGCGCGGCCAGCTCGGCTCCATGCTTCGTCCCAGCGAAGTGCTGCTCGCTTTCGTCGCTTTCTGCCTCTGCATCCGCAGCATGCTCCAGGTCCGCCGGGGTCGCGACGAGCGCTCCTTCGACGAGCTGGACACGTCTCTCCTTCTTCTCGTCGCCACCGGTTCGGTCGCCCCGGTTCTGTGGCGCTACGTCCGCGGACTGCCACTTTCCGAGGACGACCTGCTCTACGCCGTCGTGCTGATCAAATACTACGCTCTGTTCCGGGTGTTCCGTTATGCGGTCGCGACGCCGAGACAGGTCGAGGTCTGTCTCGCGCTGTCGGTGCTGTCCGGCGTCCTGGTGGCAGCGGTCGGCCTTCTCCAGGTCGGCAACGTTCTCGGGGTCGCCGAATTCCTGCTCGCCAATTTCGACCAGCCGTTCGAGGGGCACACGGACATCTTGGTCGAACGCGCGACGTCGACGCTGGCGACGGCGTTCGGCCTCGCGGACATCATGGTCATGAACGTCGTCATCGCGCTTTGCCTCGCCCGGACGGCGCGATGGCCCGTCTTCCCGCTCCTCGCCACCCTCGTGCTGCTAGGGGGCTGCATCGCTGCTGGTGAGTTCTCGGGCTATCTCGGACTGGTCGTGGGGCTTCTCGCCTTCGCCTTCGTGACAGGTCGCTTCGACCAAGTGCTGCGGATCGGCATCGCCTGCGGTTGCGTGGCGGCACCCCTGATGCGCCCGGTGATCGCGGTACGGCTCGAAGGTTTCCAAGACCAGGAGCTTCCCTCCAGTTGGGCCGGCCGCTGGAGCAACCTCACGACGTACTACTTCCCCGACCTGTTCGACGGCGGCAACTGGCTTCTTGGCGTCCGCCCCAGCCCGCGCATCGCAGCATTCGAAAGCTGGCGAGAGTGGGTATACCTCGAAAGCGGATATCTCTGGCTGTTGTGGATCGGCGGCATCCCGTTCCTGATCGCCTTTGGCTTTTTCGCCGCCGTATCGCTGAGAATTCTGCGCGATATCGCGCGGCAACGAACCGATGCCATCGGCGCTGCGGCAACGTCCGCGTTCGCGTACCTCGTCTCGATGCTGGTGACGATGCTGTTCGATCCGCATTTGACCTTGCGCGGATCGGCCGACCTGTTCTTCCCGCTGCTCGCACTGTCATCGCTCGATCGTGGCGAGGCCCGGGATCTTCGCGGTTTCGGAACGGCAACGGCGACGCCCAGTCGGCAGAGGGCGTGAAGCACGACGCGAAACACTCGGTCTCCACAGGGAAGCGTGACGATGTCATCCCGACTGCAATCGCCTCCGAACACTCCGGGCGAAGGAGGGCCTGCGCACCCCAGCCGAGCGCAAGGATTGATGCGTCCGGGGCGACGCAAGCCGCGCTCCGTCCTCTTCGTCGTCGAGAATTGTCCGATCCCATTCGACCGACGCGTGTGGCAGGAGGCCTGCACGTTGAGGGACGCCGGGTATCGCGTCTCCATCATTGCCCCGCGCGAGCGGGGACAAAGGGCACGGGAGACGCTGGACGGGATCGAGGTTTACCGCCATCCGGCGCTGCCGGACGCCTCCGGGGCGCTCGGCTACACCATTGAATATGGCATGGCCCTGTTCTGGGAAACCCTATTCGCCTTCAGGGCGCTCGTCGGATCGGGGTTCGACGTGGTGCATGTGAGCAATCCGCCTGACACGTTGTTTCTGGTCGGCGGGCTGTTCAAGGCGGTCTTCGCCAAGAAGCTCGTCTTCGATCATCACGATCTCTGCCCCGAACTCTACGAGGCAAAGTTCGGCCGCAAGGATTTGCCGCTTGGGCTTCTCGCCAAGCTCGAAAGATGGTCGATCAAGGCGGCCGACATCGTGATCTCCACCAACGAGTCCTACCGCCAAGTCGCCATCGCAAGAGGCGGAAAGGATCCGTCACGCGTCTTCGTGGTGCGCAACGGTCCGGATCTGGGGCGCTTGAGGCCCGTGGCGCCGATCCCGGCGCTGAAGAACGGATGTCAGCACCTCGTCGGGTATGTCGGCGTCATCGGGCCCCAGGAAGGGCTGCAGCATCTGGTGCGGGCGGCCGCCTTCATCATTCGTGACTGCCGCAGAAGCGACGTGCATTTCGCCGTCGTCGGAAGTGGCTCCGATCTCGACAACAACCGCCGACTGGCGAAGGCGCTCGGCGTCGGCGATCACTTTACGTTTACGGGGCGCGTCTCGGACCAGGTTCTTCTGGAATACCTCAACACGGCCGATCTTTGTGTCGGATGCGACGATTTCAATGCCTTGAACGACCGATCGACGATGATCAAAATCATGGAGTACATGGCTCTCGGAAAGCCGGTCGTTCAATTCGCGCTGACCGAGGGCAGCATCACCGCGCGCGAGGCCTCTCTGTACGCGCGTCCAGGCGATCACGTCGATTTCGCGCGAAAGATCCTAACCCTGCTGGACGATCCGGCGCGGCGAACCGTCATGGGACAGCTCGGCCGGACGCGGATCGAGCGCGAGCTAGCCTGGGACCGCCAGGTCCCGATGCTGCTCGCGGCCTACGACGCTCTGTGGGCGGACAGCGCCGATTTGGCGCCTGCCGCCGGGGCGTCGTCGCGGTAGCCGCGATGGAATCGAGGAAGACGTCCACCGCGTCGGAGGACCAAACATCATGAACATCTCGCTTTTCGGCTTGGGATACGTCGGCGCGGTCACCGCCACCTGTTTCGCGGAACTGGGACACAGGGTGACGGGAGTCGATGTCAACCGCGGCAAAGTCGACCTGATCAACGACGGCAAGGCGCCGGTGGTCGAACCGGAATTGCAGGACAGGATCGCAGCCGTGGTCGAGGGAGGGATGCTGTCTGCAACGCAGGACGCCGCGGCAGCGATCCTGTCCAGCGACGTCTCCATCGTCTGCGTCGGAACGCCGAGCGACGGCAGCGGGGGCGTCTCACTCGATGCCGTGGAGGAGGTGATGGCGCAGATTGGCACGGCCCTGCGTTCCAAGGGCGGGTCGCATGCCGTCGTAATCCGGTCGACGGTGCCGCCCGGCACGACCGAGTCGCGCTTAGTGCCGATCCTGGAGGCGGAATCCAGGCGCCGCATCGGCGACGAGCTTGAGCTCTGCTGCAATCCGGAGTTTCTTCGAGAAGGCAGCGCGCTCCGCGACTTTTACCACGCACCGTTCAACATCGTCGGAAGCGTTTCCGAAAACGGACCTCTGCTCGTCGAGGAGATCTACCGGGACGTTCAGGCACCCGTCATCCGCACTAGCTGCGGCATAGCCGAAGCGGTCAAATACGTCAGCAACACTTATCACGCCCTCAAGATTACCTTCGCCAACGAAGTCGGAAGCCTGCTGAAGGCGAAGGGAATCGACAGCAGGCGCGTCACGGAGGTGTTTTGCCAGGACCGTCAGCTGAACCTGTCGGGGGCCTATCTTCTGCCCGGGTTCGCCTTCGGCGGCTCCTGCCTGCCGAAGGATACGCGGGCGCTCGTCCGGCTGGGCAGGACGAGCGACGTCAAGCTACCTCTTCTGGAGCAGATTCTGGTGAGCAACGAAGCGCACCTCGAGCGGGCCTACAAGCTGATCTCTGGCAACGGTCGGCGTTCCGTGGCGCTGTTCGGCCTGGCGTTCAAGCCCAACACCGACGATCTGCGGGAATCACCTCTGGTGGCGCTGGCAGAACGGCTGATCGGGAAGGGTTACCCGATTCGCATCTTCGATCGTCACGTCCAGCTTTCGCGGCTGACGGGCAAGAACCGCGATTTCATCGAGCGGGAGATCCCCCATCTGGAGAGTCTCATGGCCCCCTCGCCCGAGTCCGCGATGGACGGCATGGAGATCATCGTCGTCGGCCATGCCGGTTCCGGCGAGATAGCGGCGATCGAGAAGCACTACGACGGGCAGCTCATCGTAGACCTCGCGGGGTCCGGTTCGCTGCAGCGAGTGGGAGGCGAGTCGTACCATGGCATATGCTGGTAGTCCGGCGGAAAGCTTCGGCCGCGGCGCGACGGGGCGCACTCACGTGGCAGACGTGCATCGAGGCGGACATCGCGTTTCCGCCTGAAAGCGCCGGTTTCGGATCGGGTCGGGCGACGCAGCGCCTGTTCGCTGGTTCGGCCGCGCGCAGAGCCACACGATACCTCCGAAATGGACGTCGAAAGGTCGCCCCGACAGCGGGCTGCTGCCTCTTCGACGACGGGACAACTGCGGAGCGATTTTATGACTGAGGCCCGGAGCCGGACTGGCCGGGCGATCGGGAGCCCCATACGTGGATGCGCACGGCCGCGCCGCGTTCGCCGCCGTGGCGGTGGAGGGCGGAGCCCCGGAGAGCGGTGGTCGTAAGATAGCCGTGCGATGCGGAAGGCCGCGCTGGACGGAAACGGGGACCCCACAAGTTCTGCCGCAACGCGGAGCTGTTGCACCATGAGATATGCCGCAGGCCTGACGCGGGGCACTGGCATCGACATCGAAGGACATGCCTATGCGGTCACGTGCCGGGATGCCGCCATCGATCCGGCGTGGGACGCGATGGTCGAAGCGGGCGGAGGCGACCTGGCCCAGACGAGCCTCTGGGCGGCGTCGAGGCAGCGGCTCGGCTTCCGCGCCTGGCAGATCACGGTCGCGACGGCGGGTCGGGAGCTGCAGGGCGGCTGCCAGATGTACGTCAAGCGCCTTGCGCCGGCCTGCTCCGTCGCCTTCGTCCCGCGCGGTCCGTTGTTGTTTGCGGCCGACCCGGACGCGGCGCCCGCGGTGCTTCGTGAGACCGTGGCGCATGCGCGACGGCGCGGGGTAAGGTTCCTGATCGTTCAGCCGCCCGAAGGCGCGGATGCGCTCGAGGATGCGATGACCGGTCTCGGCTTTCTTCCGGGAGTGTCCAGCGTCGCCCCCGAGGCGACGATACGCCTCGACATCACCCGCAGCGACGACGAACTCATGGGTGCGATGAGCGCGATGCGACGCCGCAACCTGCGCAAGGCGCTCCGCTCCGACCTGGAGGTGCGCCAGGACGACGACATCCAGCTGTTCCATCGTCTCCACTCCGCGACGGCGGCCCGCCAGGGCTTCGTGCCGGCCGCCTACGACAATCTGCGGGCGCAATGGGAGCTGCTTGCGCCGACAGCGAACTGCTCCATGTTCATCGGCCGGCACCGCGGGGTCGCCGCGGCCGGGATCTGGATCACGCGCTTCGGGGGCGTCACGACGTTCAAGTTGGCGGGATGGGACGCGGCCGGGCCGGCGCCGCCCTACGCCCCCGACGCGGTGCACTGGGCCGCTATGCGCTGGGCACGGAGCACCGGCGACCGCTTCTACGATTTCGGCGGCTTCGACCGGCATGCCGCCGAGTGCCTCGCCTCCGGCCGCCCGCTGCCGGAGGCCTTCTACCGCTCGCATAGTTTCTACAAGCTGGGATTCGGCGGGACGCCACTGCTGATGCCGCGTGCGCGCTTCCTGCTCCTGCCCCCGGCCGCCCACCTTGCCTTCGGTACGGCGACTCAGAGCCTGCTCGCCAGTCCGAAGGCGCGGCGTCTGACGCAATATCTCCGCAACGGGCGGTTCTCCGGCGCCGTGTCCGCGTCCATCGGGGGCGCCATCTCCAGGAAAGGTTAGGCCATGATCGGAAGTCTGGTTTCGGCATGCATCCGCATCGTCCGCCCCGCCTATCTTCCCGCGAGCCGCGCCGCCGCGAGGATGTGGGACCGGCGGTTGGGCATCATGACCGGCGACGAGGACGTGGCCCGGGAGCTGAGGCGGGCGCGGGGCGAAGATCGGCTGTATAGCTTCGGAGCGATCTCCTATCTCGGCATGCGGCGGCTGATGCGCAGGCTCGAGCCGACCCGGAAGGACGTGCTCCTCGACATGGGCTGCGGGGCGGGACGCGCGACCTGCGTCGCGGCGCAATATCCGTTCTCCCGCGTCATCGGCATCGACATCGACGAGCGGCTATGCGCGCTGGCCCAGCACAACGCGCGTCGGCTGCGTCGATGCACGGTACGTCCGGAGATCGTCCACGCCGACGCGACGACCTACCATGTGCCCGACGACGTCACCGTCGTGTTTCTCTACAATCCGTTCCGTGGCGAGGTCCTGGAGTCCGCGCTGACCCGCGTGCTCGAATCCTTCGACCGCAAGCCGCGGCGGCTCCGCCTGGCCTACGCCAATCCGCGCGAGCACGCGCTGGTCGAATCCATGCGGCGCTTCCGTGCCGCGGAGACCTTGTGGCTGTCGTGGCGGCCCGAAGCGGCATGGCATCGCACCAAGGTGGTGCAGTTCTACGAGGTCGAGCCGGCCGACTCCCGCGGGCAGCGGACCGTTCCGGAC
Source organism: Methylobacterium nigriterrae (assembly GCF_037106235.1). Lineage (NCBI taxonomy): Bacteria > Pseudomonadati > Pseudomonadota > Alphaproteobacteria > Hyphomicrobiales > Methylobacteriaceae > Methylobacterium > Methylobacterium nigriterrae. Next base: position 14,040 of record NZ_JBAWTG010000044.1, read on the forward strand.
GGCGGGTGCCTTCAACAGCAAGCGCTCGCGGAGAATATACACCCGGCATTTTTTCTTGCCGCCACCTGCAATGTGTTCGACTATTTTATCACTCACTAATTCCGCCAGGGACGCGAGCTTTGACGGGCCGGCTTCCGGGTGCCGCGCGAGGAGGGAATATATTGGTTCCCATTTTCACGCTTCAGTGAATCGCCGCTTATGCCGGCGTGCACGTCTATTGAATCCCAGATCAGGTTTCGGCGTCTTCCCGCAATCAGTCCTTGGATCGTGTTCGTGGCCCGGTGAGATCTGTGAGGTCGCGCGGGGATGCCGGCGGACGCCCATTGCGGGCCGCATGTGGACTGGAACGGCCGAGGCCAACCGAAGGGATCGGCACGAGGTCATGGCCTCGTCCGTCGGCGAATGTCGCCTTCAACAATCACGGGAGGAGGACGAGGATGGCAAACCTTGCGATCGACCTGAAGCCGAAGAACTTGGCGTCCACTCACCGCGCACTGAAAATAGCAAGCAAAATGATCCTGCGCGACGACCGCATTCTGCTCCATGTGAAGTCGATCAAATTGGCGGTCGAAGCGTCGCTCTTGAGATCGATCTGCGTCTACGACCGGATCATCCCTTTGCTGCCGAAAATCATCGGCAAAAAGGACCCCACGTTACTCGACGTCGGCGCGAACATGGGACAGTTCGCGTTGCGCGTGGCCCGGCAGTTTCCGGACGGACGCATCTATTCATTCGAACCTCTCCATGAAAGCGCGATGGGATTACGGCGGGCCAAGCGCTGGCTGCGCCTGGGCAACATCAGCGTTCACGAGGAAGCTCTATGCGACGCGGTTGGCACCGAAATCATCCACGTTCCCGTGATGAACGGCGGTTTTCGGGATGGAGCGCTCGCGGTGCTCGAGGGAAGCAAGACGGTCTACGACAACGTCAGCTACCAAGCCGAGGCAGTCAAAACGAATACCATCGATGCCTTCACAATGGCCCTTGGGTTGGATCGTATAGATTTCATCAAGGTCGACACGGAGGGCGCCGAGAGCCGGGTCATCAGCGGGGGGCTAGCCACGATCGACCGCCTGCTTCCCACGCTCTACCTTGAGACGCCGCTCGAGCGGCCATGGCTGACAGGTCTGTATGAGCGCGGCTATCAACCTTTCTACAACGACGGCGAAAAGCTGTTCGCGCCGCGCGCAGGCATGCGGCAGACCGACGTGCTTCTCGTCCATTCTTCGAAAACTCCGCAAATAGCCGGTCTGCGCGCCGACAAATGAAGGAGGCTCTGCGGTCGCAACGGCCCAGCGAGGACGCACGGATCCACATTTTGGCCGACGGCTCCGCCGAAAGACCGAATTGTCCGTCGTCAGATGATTGGAGACAGTTGGCGGGGTTCAGGAGCGGAGGCTCTGGTCCATCTGAGGTGAGAGGTTAGGCAGCCTGCGCATGGTGGCCCAAGCGGCGATCCATGAGAGTCTGGCGTTTGATCTGCGCCCGCTCGCGCAGGATGGCCTCGCCGCGGCCGAGGTAGACATCGGCGAGGATAAGATTTCCCAGGCTCTCGTGAGCTCGAAGATGGTTGTCGTGCTCGAAAGGTGGCGACTCGCGCCTCCAGCCCGCCGGGCAGGGAGGCGTGTTCGAGCAGGATGCGATTCCTCAGCGTCAGGTGCCAGCGCTCGATCTTGCCCTCTCGTCTGAGGATGGCGGGGCGCACCGCGGATGTGGGTCATGCCGCGGCTGCCGAGCCAGTCGGCCAAGTCACCCGCGACGTCGCTCGATCCGTTGTCGGTGAGAAGCCGTGGCCGGTGCACGACCTGCACCTGATCGAGCCCGGCGGCGGTCAACGCCAGGTCGAGCGTGGCGGTGACGTCGCTGCCCTGCATCGTCGCGCACAGCTTCCACGCCACGATGTAGCGCGAGAAGTCGTCCAGCACGGTCGACAGGTACCAAGCGTGCTGACGGCAGACAGGGGCAGCGATGACGACGGCGGCGACCAGGGAGGCGATGCTGGGCGACGTGAAGGACCGGATCGGCAGGGCTGAGATGTGCGCGCGGGCGGAGACGGTCGGACTCTTGGCACTGATGACGGTCGGAGCCGATCTCACCGAGGCCGAGGCGCGGCTGCGGCGCATCAGGGACGATCTGGAGGATCTGCGCCGCCAGCAACGGACGCTCGAAGCGAGGACGGGGGCGAAACCATGAGCTGGTCGCCCTGCGCCATGTCGCTGAGCGCGGGCCCGCACCGCTCGGCTTCGTGCCCGTCAAGCGCGAGAGGAATGCGCCGCCGGCTTACTGAACTTCCGAGCACTTTCCGGAGGGCCACTTTTTCGTTTCCATGCGGCGCTTACGCGAAGGGAAACGGGGAGGTTACGCGAATTCGCGACCTCGCGCGCATTGAAGGCCCCGTTCGATCTCAACAGTTGCTGGCACCAACGATCGGGCGCAGCATCGTCACGCGCTCTGGCTAGCAGCTGAGTGGCAGGCACCGGCCGCACGCGCGCCTTTCTCGCCCCCTCGCAGCGCGTGTTGCGGTCGGTGACCTCTTGTCCTGCAAACTCACGCTGCCTTGAGCAGCGCGCCACTACCGAGAGCAGTGGTATCGTCATAAACACAACTAGCAGTTGTATTTTTGCCGGGCTTTGGTTCACTGCTGATGCACGCGGTCGCTCAGCGATAGCGTTGCGGCGGGCTGGGTTGAGCCTTGTGAGAGGGCGCTCCCCGGCCCGCTTCCATAAACGGCCTTGCGCGTCCGTGCAGCTCCTTAACGCCCAATGCGTGAACAGGACTGGCAGCAGTGGCCGAAACATCAACCCCGTCATTCGGTGTCAGTGCCGAAGCGGTGGCGTTGTTCCGGCGATCACCCCAGCCGAGTCCTTCCGGGCACTCAGCGAGGAAGCGACTGCTGCCGCGACTGCCAAGGCAGCCAGAAGCAGCATCACATCGTGCACTGCTCCCAGCAGCGCTTGTTCACTTACCCCGATCGTTCGCCCACGCACGCCTGTCGCCAATTCCAGCCGCCAGGCCAGCAGTGTGGAGGCCGCCGCCACACCTGTCGCTGTCCCGAATGCCCGCATCAGGTTCAACTGCCCGCCAGCTTGTCCGGCGTGCTCGGCAGGCGCGGCACTCAGCGTGGCGCTGTTGTTCGGAGCGATGAACAGCCCCAGACCCGCCCCGTACACCGCAAGCGCGGTCATCATGGCTGGCTCGCTACCCGGATTACCCGTGAGCACCTGACTGAGCCCAACGGCCGCAGCAAGACACAGCGCCATGCCGCCCAGCATCACGAGACGCGGCCATCGCTGCGATAGGCTGCCGCTGAAGGGCGCAACCAAGCCGAGTGAGACGGGCACGATCGTCAGGCGCAGCCCTGCTCCCAGCGGTCCGTCGTGGTAGCCGCGTACCAGCGCGAACGACATGGCGAAGAACATCCCATAGAGCATGGCGTAGGAGAGCAGCACGGCCACGCTCCCGCCGGAGAAGGCGCGGGACTGAAACAGGCTGAGGTCAACCAGTGGTGCTGAAGTCCGCCGCTCCCACCAGACAAAACTCGTGAGGAACACGAGCGCTGAGGCCGCGCAGGCGAGGAGGCCGGGCGAGAGAGGTCCCCAGGCATTCAGCTTCGTGAGCACCATCATCAGCCCGGTCAGGGCTGGGATCAGCAGCAACGCACCAGGCCAATCGAACGCGGTCTCCTCGCTCATCTGCGTGCTCACTGGCACGAGCAGCCAGCCCAGCACCGCTCCGAGAGCGGCGACCGGCACGGTCACCCAGAAGATCCAGTGCCAGCTGAGGCTTCCTAACAGCACGCCACCCAGCGCGGGGCCCACGCTGACGCCAATGGCTTGCGCAGCAGCAAACAGGCCCATAGCCCGCCCGCGTCGTGCAGGTCCTGCGGCGGCCACTAAGATCACGACGCTGTTTGCCCCGAGCAGGGCTCCGCTGACGCCTTGCAGCGCCCGGAAGGCAATCAGCCACGGCAGACTCGGCGCAAAGCCGCAGAGCGCCGAGAACAACCCGAACAGCGCAAAGCCGAGGAGATACATCAGCTTGCGCCCGGCAATCTCGGCGAGCCGGGCATAGACGGGCAGCACAGCGGCGAAGGAGAGGCTGTAGGCCACCGCGACCCAACTCACTTGGTCGAGTGTCGCGTCGAAAGCATGCTCCAGGGCCGGCAGTCCCAGTTGTACGATGCTGGCATCCACCTGCCCAGCAAAGGCTCCGAGGCAGGTGGTGCAGACGACGAGCCAGGGGTAAGCGCCGATCCGGGTCAGGAAGCCGACCGGTGTCGGCTCCTGCAAGAACCTGTTGCGCTGACCTTGCGCTTCTTCTGCAACAGGAACCTGCCCGTCCATGCCGACCTCCTGGCTCTGGTGTCGATAGTGGACGCCGATAAATCCCTCATCTTCAAGTCGAGAGCCTGCGAGCGAGCGTCACGGTTCGGTTATGGACTGGAACAGAAGCGAAAACCTTGGCGGAGTCGTTGCGGATCTTCAACATTTCCGGCTTGACCGGATCATGTCCGATCGCTCAGGTGGCAAGCACGCATGATCTTTTCGGAGTGCGGTCGCGGCACGCAGCACCGACAGCTCCATGACGCTCAGCCAGCGAATGGCCGCTTCAAACCACACATCGGCCGTTCAAAGCGGGCCGGCCGAACGCCCGCTCGTGGCGCAACCCGGACCTATGATTCGGGCTGAGGCGATGTGACCTGACTGGCTGGCTTTGGACCGGGCTGACTGCGAGGATCAGCCAGGACCGGAGAAGCTGGAGGAGGAGAGGACAGAGGCTGAGCGCGGAGCTGGTGGTGCTGACGCTGGGCCAGATCGAGGTGCAGGCAGCCCAAGGCAAGAGCATCGCCGTTGCGTGCAAAGAGGCGGGCATCTGCGAGCAGAGCTACGACCGCTGGCGCAAGGAGTACGGAGGCCCGCGCCCGTCAGCTTTCCGGATCTCGCCGAGCACAACTTTTGATTTTATATCTGGATTGCCCGGCGACCGCCTCTACCTCTGGTTGAGGCAAGATTGGCTCGCCTCTTCCCCGTTGTCAGGCCATGGATGACCCCTATAACCTTGAGCGCTTCACCGAAGCGCAGCGCGGCTGCTACGATCAGGCGCTGCGTGAGCTGACTGCCGGCCGCAAGCGCAGCCACTGGATGTGGTTCATCTTCCCGCAGATTGCTGGGCTGGGGTTCAGCGCCATGGCCCAGCGCTACGCGATCAGCTCGTTGGAAGAGGCGCGGGCTTACCTGCAGCATCCGGCGCTGGGGCCGCGTCTGCGGGCCTGCACCGCGGCGGTCAACCAGGTGACTGGGCGGACCGCCCACGAGGTATTCGGCGCGCCCGACGACATGAAATTCCGCTCCAGCATGACCCTGTTCGGGCATGCCGACCTTGGGGATCCAGCCTTTCGGGCGGCGCTGGATCGGTACTTCGACGGGCAGGAAGATCCACGCACGCTGGAGAAGCTGGTGGGCCACTGAGCTTGGCAAAAACACTGTGATCGCCGGCCTGTGCCGCTGGACGCGCATGCATCTGCGAGGCGGCCCTTGGGGCGCGGCTCAGGGTCAAGTGCGCGATCGTAGGCTGCTGAAGCAATCGGCTCCTTCCACGCACGGACCACCGCCTCGACATCGACACGTCTCGGAGCTGCTTGGAAGAAGCGGCACCGGTTCGCGAGAAGACAGACAGCGCCGCCCACCGGTTCGTCGCCCCTGTCGCAGATTCTGCGTACAGTCCGGCCCGGGATGTTCATCGCGGTCACCTGGACCCGGATCGCTCCTGACCGCTGGCTTGAGGCGCGAGCCGCCGAGGGCATGAAGGCGATCTACGACGCGCAGTCGCGCGCCCGCGTGCATATCCGACCGAAGCTCGGCTCCGTCCGCGTGAGCGATCTGACGCTCGATCGCCTTCGGCGCTGGCGCGATGCGATGGTGCACGCGCCGAAGCGCGTCCGGACCAGCAAGCTAGCCGCGAAGGCTAACACGTGCGAGGTGGACATCTCGGACCCTGAGGCGCTGCGCCGCCGACGTGACACGGCGAACCGGACTCTGACGCTGCTCAAGGCCGCGCTGAATTGGGCCTACCAGCATCAGCTCGTCGAGCGCGATCGGGCTTGGCGCCTGCTCAAGCCGTTCCGCGACACTGGATCGGCCCGCGCCCGCTTCCTGGATGCGGCCGAGCAACAGCGGCTCCTGAACACGAGCGAGGGCGAATTGCGGGATCTCGTCGCCGCGGCGCTGATGACGGGCGCCCGCTTCGCCGAACTCGCGCGGCTGACGATGCGGGACTTCGACCGCACCAACGGGACGGTGTTCGTCGAGAAGAGCAAGAACGGCCGGGCGCGGCACATCCCGCTGACTGCCGGCGGCGTGGCACTGTTCGAGCGGCTATCCGCCGGCTGTGCGCCGAAGGCGCCGCTGCTGACGCGGGATAACAGCGAGGCCTGGAAGCCGGCGCAGTACCAGCGGAGCTTCAAGGAGGCGCTCGCGCGGGCGAAGCTCGAGAGCATCACGCTGCACGAGCTGCGGCACTCCTACGCCAGCGCGTTGGTGCGCAACGGCGCGCCCCTGATTGTCGTCGCCGAGGCGCTCGGCCATTCCGGCACGCGCATGGCCGAGAAGCACTATGCGCATCTCGCGCCGTCATATGTCGCGGACACGATTCGCCGGACAGCACCGGATCTCGACTTGCCGCAGGCCGGACCGGTGCGGTTTGAGGCGTCCTCTCCGGTTCGGGCGAGCGCGTGATGCGGAGCCTTCGCATTGTAGCGGCGCTTTGCGCCTGCCTCGCAGCTGCACCGGTCCGCGCGGACGGCAGCAAGGCCGCCGGCTTCGGAATGATGCGATGCTCCGAAGCCAATGAACTGTTCGAGCAACTGATCTACCGCACCGCCTTCCTTGGGTGAACGATGGGCTTCATGAGCGGAGCCAACGCGGCAATGATGAGCACCTCCAAGGCCTACCGTGGCCTGTCCAACCTCGACGCCGACTTGGTCGTGGGATCGCTCAAGGCATTTTGCGCCGAGAACGGCTCTGCCGCGCTGGCGCAAGGCGTGGAGCGGTTCTTCGGCAGCCGGCCTGTTCTCCCCTGGCCGCCTCAGCCCTGAACAGACAAACTGTCGTCTGCAGCCTGCCCGTTGCTCCGGCAGCGGCGGGCACCTCGCTTGCTCACGCCCCATCTTCTGTTACCCGGTAACGGGCGACCTGCGAGGCTGAGCGATGCAGTGGGACGTCACGCGCACTGACGCCGGCCCTGACATTGAGACCGGCAAGCTGATGTATCTCGTCTCGGCGCGAACGGACCAGTTCGCCGAATGGCTCTCGATCACGGTCACGATCGAGGATACGGGCGACGAGGCGTCCAATCAGATGCGAGCGCTGGACAGGGCCGCGGAGACGGCGAGCACCTTCGCGCAGGCAGTCAGAGCGCAGCTGAGCGAGGCCTGAGGCACGTGAAGAAGAACACCCAACAGCTCTTGGTGGTCTCCGGCACCCTCCTGGCGGCTGGAGCGGCGCTCTGGCTCATCCTACTGCCCGATAATCCGGAGGTCGCCATGGGCAACAGTGCCGCCGCAGCGGCGCTGGCGTCGATCGTCGTGTACGGGGCGGCAAGACGTGATCAGGAGAGAAGGTGATGGCCGCTGAGCACCTGAAGGCGAAGGGCTACCTGAAGTGAGACGAGTTGGCCTGCTGATCATCCTGCTGTCGCTGCCCACCATGGCGGCGCTGGCTCAGCAGCCTGCCCCGGATCAGGCGATCGACCGCGGTGTCGGTGATTTCGTAGCGACCGTCCGCCGTGACTCGCTCGCCGATGTAACTCGGAAGATTGATGATTGCTGGGAGCAGCTCGCGCGTGCGCCTCGCGACCTGCAGCGTGCCATCTACTGCTCTGCCTTCAATTTCGCCGCGGAGGAGTTCGACAAGCGTGCATCCTCCACTTTTGGCGCTGGTAAGACGATCTCCATCGACGACGCACGGGTTCACGCCCGCCGGGCATTGAGTGCTGCCGGCATATCGCCCACGAGTGCGGCTGGCATCATCGAGCTTGTCCGGCAGAAGTCGATTGCAGCCATCTCGCAGCATTTCTAGGTGCCGCCAGTGTCGAGGCAGCCGGAGCCATCTTCATCGAGGAGAATGGCGAGGTAGCCAGGTCTGCAAAGAGTGGGCTCTGCTGCGCGACAAGCGGTGCAAACAGCCCCCAGCGGAGAAGCCACCATTTCACTGACGCTTCAGATCGGAGAAGCCTGTCCGTACGATTTGACGCGAGAACGTTGCAGATACGGCCGCGTTCGCCCTGGAGGTGGGTACCTTCAGAGATCGGTGATTCCTATGAAGCGCATCTTGTTGGCCTCGGCAGCCATGGCCGGCGCACTTGCGATGATCCCGGCAACCGCTGACGCCCGCGGAGGCTTCCGTGGCGGCGGCGGCTTTGCCGGTGGCGGTTTCCGTGGTGGTGGGTTCGCAGGAGGAGGCGGGGGCTTCCGTGGTGGTGCAATTGCCGGTCGCGGTTTCGCAGGGCGAGGCTTTGCAGGCGGCTATCGCGGCCGCGGCTATTACGGGCGCGGTCTTGGCTATGGTGCAGTCGGCCTCGGCCTGGGTCTCGGAGCGGGTTATGGCCTCGGCAGCTACTACGGCAACGGCTGCGCCTACGGGTACGACCCCTACGGCAACTGCAACGGCTACTATGGCTACGGATACTAAGGCATAGCCATCGAACAAGGAGCCCACCCGGTTCGCCGTGGCGGGCTCTTCTTTTCTGGTTCTTACATTCCGCCGTGGTGCTTGCGATGGCCCTTCTTGTGGTGGCGATGACGGCGGGTCCCCATCCAACGCGCGGACTGTCCCGGCGCCATCTCAGGTGTTCCACCGCGCGCGCCCATCTCGCGCTCAATGCCGCCCCGCGGGCCACCAGCTTGCGATCCTGCTGAGTTGTACGGGGTATTGCCCTGCGCGAAGGCTGCTCCCGACAGCAGCGCCAGCGACGCTGCGACGACCAACACCTTTTTCATGAGCGTTCCTCCGGCTGGCGAAACAGCCATCTTGCGGCTGGCCGCAGCTTGGGGGGAACCGCGCGGTTGTGCCTCTGTTCCCGCTTCGCTTACCATTGTCCGGTCGCTGAGCTACACATGCTCGGCCCAGCAGATGCAAGCTCAACGTCCGCATGTCGCCACTCCTCCGGCCTGACTTCCGCTACGATCCTCGGCGCCGACGCGCCGGCGGCGGGATCAACGCGCCGTTGACCCTGTCGGCCCGCGCTCCAGATCAGCTGGGCGGCGACTCTGCCGCTCCCCCAATGACATCACCTTCAGCCCGCTCGGCGTCCTCGCCGAGCCGGGCTTTTCTTGCGGCCGGATTAGCTGAACGCGCCCGTGCATCTAACAAATGTTCCGTTCAGCCCCTCGGGACATCGAGACGAGCTCAGCCCGTCCGGTTCGCCGCGGCGGGCGTTCCTTTGAACGGACGAGGGCAGGGAAAGGTGGTATCTCTTTTGCTCTGACCTGCCCGTTCTTCCACATACCGAAGTCTCGTTTACAGCGGCGCTTCTCTATCTGCCTGATAGGTTTAGATTGGGCGTGCTTCGATTGTTCACCTCGCATACTTCACGCCGCGGATGAGCCGGGCCATGGCAGAGCGTTTCCATTTCCGGTTGGTGAACACCGTCCACACCCTAGAAGACCCAATCGGCGCTTGCGCGGGCAATCTCGATGAAGCTGAACGAGAGGCGCTCCTGGGGATCGAGGAGTTGCGCCTGATGGGCGAGTTGCCGGCAGACATCGAGCAATGGCACCTCGAGATCCGCAGCGCTTCAGGGGTGCTTCTGCGCTCGATCGCGCTTTGCTGACGGAATCTGGAGCAGCAAAGCGCGAACGTGAGCGCGCACGGATTGCACCTCTGCTGCGGCGGATGCGGTCTGACTGGCAGAGCTCAAGCCAGCGGTGCGGAGCTGATCGCCAGGCCGATCCGGGCAAACGACTTTCATCGTCGTTCCTCTAAGAACGAATGAATCATAGCACTTTGCATAAACAGGTAGGAGTATGGGCTCTGCTGAGCAACGGTAGGAACCGAACAGACTAGCCAAATTTACACTTCGATTGAAAAATCTTGGCGACGCTTGAGTAGTTTGCGCCAAGTTATCAAGCATTGACCGGTCCCGACGACTGTAAGGCGAAGGCTGCCGACAAGCGTCGCAACGCGCGGGGGGCCTGGGCCAAGCATCAGCAGCAGCGCGCCTTTCTACAGGGCCACGCTCTCGCTGGCCGGCGAGGGGCCGGCGGAGCATTCGACTTCGCACTGAGGCCGCTCTTTTGCGGCCGGATCGCCCTTTCAGCCGGAAGTCGTGCTGATGAGTAATCTGCGCGCCGGACGCGCGAGCAGCGCACGGGATTGGTGAAGAAGGGTCCTCGATCGAGCGAGGCCGGGCACCTTAGGTGCGGTTCTTCGCTTGCGGGCCTGAGCCATCTCGGTGCGCTTTGCACCTTACCTGTGTGAGTTTTGCGCTACGCGTTTGCTGGCACGGAAGTCGGACCGGTCCTCACACCCGGCCCGATCCCGCTGGCGTCACTTTTCCGACGGCGCTGGCGGGATCAACCTCGAGACTTGGGCAGTCAGAGCCCCGCAGCCCCGGCTGACGGCGCTTTTTCGTGCGCCCAGCACTTTACCTTTGCGGGCGCGGCGGTGCCGAATCGGGTCGACCGTCCATGGGGCGGATCGCATACGCCGGCACAGGCCTCGTTGGTGACACCCTCCGATCAACACGGGCGGGGGCGATCCCCAGAAGACCTCCAGCCCGCCCGGCCACTCGCCGCGGCGGGTTTCCTGTGCGCGTCCGCATTTCGTTGAGGGCCAAGGCATTCCCGCTGCGCTGTCGCCAGCCTATGTACGGATTTGAACGTTCATGGGCAGCAGCATGATCAATGCCGTTCAGAGTCGTATGGCCCGGGCTGCATTGAACTGGGCCGCAATAGACCTTGCGCGCGCCTCTGGTGTCAGCCTCGCGACAGTTCAGCGGTTTGAGCAGAATAAGGGTAGGCCGCACTCGACGACCCTGATGTCAATGAGGCAGGCGCTTGAAAACGCTGGCGTCGTGTTTCTTGCGCCGGGTGATATGGCGCCGCGTGGACCAGGAGTGTGCCTGCGGGAGCGAATGTAGAGGCACAGCCGAGGCTGACATGCTGCGCGGCAGTTCCGGGTCGCGTACTCTCTGATTCCCGCCGCGTTTCACCTGCGTGAGTGTGAGAGCCGCTGCGCTGGCGCAGTATGCAGGGGTCGGCTCTTGAAGCCCGACACGGCCCTGCCACTCTCCCACTCCCCCGATAAGCAAGGTGGCGGGGCCGTCCTTCTCACCGTCATGGATCCTCGCCCCGCAGCCTCACGGCTCGCGGGGCTATCGCTGCGCAGTTTGCCCGGGTCGAGTACCACATCTCAGTTGGTAGGCCTTGTCACCCAACCACTTCAACCTCAGTAGAGATTCCAGCCCTGCTCGATCTGCGACACATGGTGTGTCTGAGCTTCCGGGCTTTCGGAAATCTGCACGGCCACGTCCGCCCGCGTCGCTCCATGCGCCAAGGCGTTTGTCCAGTACTCCGATCCGGGATCGGCAGCCGCATGGCGGCCCAGTGCGCCGACGTACAATGCGTCCACAAAGGCCACGTCGCTTTGCGCATTGATGTGCTGCGCATACTCGAGTGAGCTGATCATGTTTTGCGCGACATTCGAAAGCGAGGCGTCGCCTTGCTTCACGAGATTTACAAAATATTGGAATCCATTAGCGTCAGGCGTGCGATTGACGACGCCATAATAAAGACGAGCAATATCTGAGGCTGTTTTATCCGGCACGAATTCACCTTGCCTGAAATCAAATGCAGCAAGGTCTTGCCCCTCAAGAGATGTAGCGATCTGTACTGCGACGGTCGCTCTGGACACCCCTGAACTCAACTCGTTCAGAAAATAGTCTCGCCCGACCGCATCGGAGGGACGATGCAAGCCGTTATCGTAGAGGCTCGCGATGTAATCAGCATCGCTTTGACTGACTGGATGAACGGCAGCGTAGTCAGGCGAAGCAATGATTTGAGCCGCGACGTTGGTAGGGCTCACTCCCGCATTCAGTTGCGCCGCATAATTTTCGAATTGAAGCCGGCTCGGTGATGAGCCGAGGAGGGCGTTGGTAAGCCCGTAAACGGTGCCTCCAGCGCTGTTGTAGCTGTGCTCGACTGATCCAAATAGAGGATTGCCAGGCGTCACGACAGTCGCATTCCCACCTGGGATCTGGTAGTCACCCAGTCTGTCGTTCGTAAACATGAGAACTTGGCCGAGCTGCAGCGGCTTGTTTGATACGAACACATACTCGTTTGGATCGGAAGGTGGCGAGCTCACATTCTTGAAGAGGATGTAGTCTGGGTCGTCGTATTTAGTCGCCGCAACCGTGTAGCTGGGGCCAGTATATGTAACGGCGAGTGAGGCCAAATCACCTGGCATCTGGATTGAACCGTAAAGACTGCCCGTTCTGATCGAGCCGAGGGAGTAGAACTCCTTAATGGTGAAGACGCCATTCGAGAGTTCGACGGCCCCCGTTCAAGCGCCGAGTACGAGGTGTTGAAGGGTGTAAAATTGAGATACAAGACCGCCGCTCCCTATGCGATCCGCGCGTTCGTACAGGGAATTCCATACTACCGCCATTCTCGCGCTATCAATCAGATTTTCTGGCTGCGTTTCAGCGCAACTCCGCCGCGATCTGCGCGGACAGCTACCCGTCGCAGTTCAGGTCGACCATCTCGCTCACGATGCTCAGGACCCGCTGGAGAAGGGCGGCGCGGCGGTTCGGATGCTAGGCTAAGTCCGTATCCGGGCCGCCCCAGGACCACTCGCGGTTCACGCGCAACATTCCAGCAACAGCACCGCGCGACCATCAAGTGCCGCGTTGCCCGATCGCATCCAGCGGCGCGGCCGGCGGGTCGGGCCGCGAGGGCATCAACCGCTCGACCCGCCGCTTTCCAACTCGGCAACCATGCCGCGCTATGAAGCTATGTCGGGCCGCAGACTGCCCAAGTCGCAGCCCGATAGGCGGGTCGAGCTCCGAGGGCAATCAGTGCTCGGCCCGCCTTCCGCCGCTCACCAGCCCACATCGCCCCAGGCGAACGCCCACCGCGCTCCGCCTCGTGCCGGCCATCGCTATCCACAGGCGTGCACAGGCATGATCGAGACGGCGCACGCGCCGGATTGAACCCGACCCGTTCGTCCTATTTGTTCCTGCTGTGTTCTCCAGAGAGAAGCGGCCGGAAGGGATGCGATGCGCTGCCTGCGCGATATTCCGTCTGAGCGTCTGATGGTCGAGTGCGCAGCCTGCCGGCGGCGTGGCTCGTACCGGCTCGATCGCCTGACCGCGCGCTATGGCGAGTTTGCCGAACTGCGCGCGTTCCTCGCCCAGATGCGCGAGCGCTGCGGACAGTTGCCGTGCCAGGCGCATCTCGTCGTGCCGATGCGGCTGGATCTCGACCGGACGGCTGAGAAGAGCAACCGGTTCGATTTGGACATCTGGACGAGCGAGACGACGATCGAGATGAAGCTCGGACAGGTCTGGAACTTCGACGTCGCTGCGGCCGCCTTCGACAGGGCCGTGACGCTCTGGCCGCACTCCATCATGACGGTCCGGCTCGGGGCGCAGGTCATGCGCGCGCACAATCCGGGCGAGCACGAGGCGCGCGCGGCGCAGCACGCGATCTTCTCGCGGCTCGGCCTACGGTAGGCGATCTTCAGCCAAATCGTCCGGTCCGTCGGGCGTCGGGCAGCAGCCACTGCCAGTGCGCAGCGCCCGTCAGCGCTTGCTGAGGCAGCGCCTCGCCGCCAAATTCGACACGAACTTGGGCTCAGCCTTCGTCCTTCCGCTCTCCCCGTGCGACGACCTTCATCATCGCGTCGGGAAGCGGCCGCTGCAGCTGCAGCGCCTCATCGGCCGGCGCCTCGAGCCAGGTGCGGCACTCCTCCTCGGTCGTGAGCAGAACCGGCATCGCCTTCGGGTGAATCGCGCCGACCACGCCGTTCGCCTCGGTCGTGAGAAAGCTGTAGAGTCGGTGCTCCTCTTCGATCGGCTCGTCGCGCTTCGGTCCACGCACGCCCGTCCAGGGCCGCCAGATGCCGGCAAAGGCAAACAGCGGCCGCTCGTCGTTCAGAGCGAACCACACGGGCGTCTTCTTCGGCTTGGTATCGGCGTACTCGCTGAAGGAGGAAACCGGCACGAGGCAGCGAAACTCCGGCTTCAGCCAGGGCCGCCAGTACGGCGAGGCGACGTTGCGCACGTTCGTGACCGGCTGCGTGCCGACTTTCGGCGGAGGCGGGAAGCCCCAGCGCATCATGCTGAGCTCGCGCCCCCCGTCTCGCTGGCACACCACAGGCGCCATCTGATCGGGAAAGATGCCGGGCAGCGGCGGCAGGTTGCCGGTCCGGTCGTCCACGACGCCGAACACCTTGCGGATGGCGTCCTGGCCCTTGGTCAGGCTGTAGAGATTGCACATGCGGCCATCGTCGCTGGACGGTGGTTAAGTTCGAGTGCGCGAACCACCGAACCCGGCCTGTCCCGCTTCCGCATACCTCGCAGCCGGCCTAAGCGGCGCATTTCTCGCCGAGCGCCTGTTTGTGTCTCGGCGCTCTTCCTCCGGCACTCAGTGCCAGCCTCAATCCTCTATTCCGGCGATTGTACGCCATGCGCTCGCTCGGAACAGGATCGCGACCACAGTCAAAACAACGCAATAAGTTCCCGCGTCTGTTTCGAGAAAGGCAGAAAGCTGAGAGTACGCCGCGCCAAATGAGGCCGATCGCGCATCATCGCGCAGCAATCTCAGCAGTAACCCAGAGAAGGCTATGCCGACGCATACTATGCTAATTCCATTGAGGAAATACGATGTGTTCCTTTTCATCTCATTGGAAGCGGACTTTCCCAAGGGTTTATGTGAAAAGAGCTCCATCTCTGCCTCCGATGCGGCTGAACCATGGGACTATTTTCTAGACTTGGAGTGACTGAGGGCCCTGTGGTGGAGATCATGTTCCAAGCATCGCGCCTGCGCGGGAACCACGACACGGTTCTCCGCCAGATGGCGTACAGCGCCATGGTGAATCGACCAGCCAGCGGACTCGGCCGCCCGCAGGCCAATCGAACAAGGCCGTTGCGGGTTGGAAAGCTCGGACACGGCCTCGCTTCCGCTGAGGCTCCGCCAGTAGGCAGGCTCCAAGTCGCGGCTCGCCTTTGAGATGCGGGCGAGCCGCAGTTCATCAGGCAGCCTTGCGCCGAGTGCGGCCTTTCGGCTGCTCCACCGGAGCCTGAGCGCCCGGTCGGCCGAGGCCGATCGACTTGGCAAGTTCCGAGCGCTGGGCGGCGTAGCTGGCGGCGACCATTGGGTAGTCGGCCGGCAGGCCGAAGCGGGCCCGGTAGCTGTAGGGGTCGAGTTCGTGAGACGAGAGGTGGCGCTTCAGCGTCTTGTAGGGCTTGCCGTCGAGGAAGCTGATCAAGGCATTCGGCGTGATCGACTTGCGGATCTGCGCGGGCGTCGGCTTCTCAACCTCGTCAACCGGGGCCGAAGGGACGCCATTCGCGAGGCCAGAGAGTGAGGTGTAGACCGCGTGGATCAGAGCCGGAAGTTCTGTCGGAGCAACGTGGTTGCGTGAGACATAGGCCGAGACGATCTCGGCCGCCTGCTCGATTGTTTGATTGTGCACAAGCGAAATTGTTTCGTCCGTTTCCATGGTGATCTCCTGGCCGACCACATGCAAATCGGCACATTCGATTGCGCCGGCAAGCGGGAAACGGTCAAAAAGTAGACAATCGCCTAACTTTTTTAGGAAACGAATGCTGTCACTTCCATGGAGCGCCACCTCGTGTGTGGGTGCGCCAAGCCGTCCTCATAGCTGATGGCCCCACCGCGAGGACGGTTTGCCGCTCAATCCGCCGTCGGAGCCTTGCGCCGGCCGTGTGATTTGCCAGATGCTTGTGTTGCCTGCGACGTCTCCGCAGCCTTCCGTCGGTTGTTACGCGCCTTCGGCTCCAAGGAGACGATCTCAGCGGTGCCGGTCACATTCGCCATTGCGCTCGGAGATTTGCCGCGACGGAGCTGCCCTAAGCCGAGCTCGTGGGCGAGCCGAGATCGCTGAGCCGAGTAGCTGGGAGCCGTCATCGGGTAGCCGACCGGCAGGCCGTACTTGGCCCGGTACGCCTCGGCGGTCAGCCCCCGCAACGTCAGGTGCCGCCGCAGCGTCTTGTACGGCTTCCCGTCCTCAAAGCTGATCAGGTAGTCAGCAGCAACCGATTTCTTGATCCGCGCCGGTGTTGGCTTTTCGACATCGCTGCCGGCCTGAACTGATCCGTCCGCAGCGACGGTCAGCGCGACATATACTCTCGCTAATAGATCCGGGAGTTCTGAGGGTGGAAGAGAATTGTTCGAGACGTAGGCCGTCACGATATCGGCAGTGAGTTCGATGTAGTCGCTCTGCGTATTTTTTGCCGATTCGGGCATTGTTGTTTCCGCTGCTTCACGTGCAGCTTAACGCGTACCGACCCACCCCACGAAAACAAGGGGGTGCACACCAAAGTTGCCCGAAATCATGGGTGCAATTCGGGGTTATCCAGAAATTTCAGATCGGTTTGAGCGACCAGTGGCAGGTTGGTGGAGCGCCTGTTCTGTCGGATAGGCTCTCGGGTCTGAGACAATCACGGGCCGTCCAATGCCCGCCTCCACCACCGATCGCAGAGCCGCATCAGCGAACTGCGTCTCGGCCCGGCGCATAACGATCGCCTCATCTGTGCAGCACATCGGCCGGCCCGACGAGACGATCCGCGGGCACAGTGCAGTCCAGGCCAAAATGGGCTCGACGACCGGCAGCGGAGATGACGAAGCCTCTACTACCGCGCTTCCTTGTGCTCGGCGCAACGCGTGCGATAGCGCGACCATGAGCCCTCGGCGGCTTCGGCGCCGCAGACCTCGCAAACCTGCAGCGAGCTCGCCAAGGTCCGATCTGTGACGTCCGCTGCCAAGTCAAAATCTGCCGGGCGCCAATCGCCGACCGGACCGATCAGCAGCTGCAGGCCGGCCCGGTTCTCGCGCGCGACCCTCACAACCACGGGCCGACCTTTCAGCCTGTCGAACGCCTCATCGAGGAGCTTGCTCCAGCCGCCGCCGGCCGAGACCTGGGCGTCATCAGCAAGGAGGCTCGGATAGCGGGAGCGGAGATCCTCGGCATCGACCCGCTGCATCTGCGAGGGCGTGCCCCTGATGCCGACTGCCAATCGTCCGGCTGCGATGATCTTCCTGGCAGTCTCCTCGTTGAGATCCTGCCCAAGCTGCACGAGGGTGGCGATCTCCTGCGTTAGGCGTGCGCCCTCCGGCGTGTCCCGCCCCACCGAGCGACGGCGCTCGCTGCGCTGGTTCATCTCGTTGCGGAGGATGTCGCGAGCGAGGCCGTACATGACGGTAGGCGGGATGACCGGATCCATCGTCCCGCTGTGCCAGCCTGCGGGAAGCGTGGTCAAGCACAAGCGGTCGGGCTCCGAACGAGCGTACGGGGCGCGCCGTCCAGCGTCTCGTCACTCGTCTGACCGCCGCAGCGCCCGGCCACTGGTCCTCGTCGTGAGCCATGTCGGACAGCTTGATCGCCTCCGTCACGGAAGCGCCGACAACGCGCACTGCGTGTCATCGCGTCGCCGCCGGTGCTTGGATCACTGCCCGCAAAGCCGCATCGGCAAGCGGTGTCTCGGCCCCGCGCGCGATGATCTCGCGGATCCGAGCCACGCTGTCCGGCGCAGCGAACAGGTCGGCCAGCGCCGCGTTGTTGCGCCCGAGATAGGCCCGCCGCGCAGTATCGCCCGCGTTCGCCAAGAGCGACCGGCCGCCGGTGCGCAGCGCCGTCAGGCCCTGCTGCGGCAGCGTCTCGCCGCCGATCTCGGCCCGATATTGCGTGTTGAAGTCGGTCAGGCTGCCCTGTGGCTTGCGCGTGCCGGTTGCGTAACACGCATCCGGCACGAACAGGTAGCGCAGCTCTCGGGGCTGCGCGTCAAGCGAGCCTCAACGCGAGGGAGAGGAGGTCAGGGGCGGCGTGCTCTCCGGCGGCCGACGCAGCTTCGTCGCCTGCTCGAAGGCGTAGGCAAGTCCGAGAAGCTTGCCCTCACTCCAGGGCTGACCGAGCAGATCCATGCCAATCGGCACACCGAGCGGGGCTGTCTCGCTCGGCGCCGAGAAGCCGGCCGGCACGTCGATCGCTGGGTAGCCGGTCAGGCCGGCCACGATCCCGTTACGGTCAGCCTGGTTCAGCTCGCCGATCGGCACCACCAATCGCTTCTGCAGGGGGTAGATCAGGGCATCGAGGTGCTCCCGGTCGAACACCGAGGCGACATGCGCCTTGAAGGCGGCGATCCGCTCCAGACGCGCCTTGTACTCAGGCTCTTGCATGCCGTCCTGGCGCGCCTCGGCGCCGGTCAGGAATTTCTCGAGCGCGGGCTTGTGAAACCGCCCCGAGGCGATGATGCCGGCAAGGTCCTTCTGCGGCGCGTTCGGGATCCCAGCGAGGTAGCCGTTGAACAGCGTCTTGAACTCGTAGGTCTGAACGTCATTCTCGGCGTTGAGCTTGTCGGCCTCGAAGGCCGGATCCTCGATCGTGACCAGGACCGCGCCGGCTTTCTCAAGGGCATCGAGAGCCTGCTGCATGACGCGGCTCACCTCCGCGTGCTCCGGCTTCGTGCCAAACAGCGCCTTGACGACACCGAGGCGCGCCCCTTTGAGCGCGTCGGGCTTCAGGAAAGCCGCGTAGCTGTCCGGCACCTTGCCGGCCGATGGCGAAGTGAGCGGGTCGTTCAGGTCGGGGCCAGCCATGGCCTGCAGCAGCGCCGCTGCATCCGCAACCGTGCGGGTGATCGGGCCGATCGCATCCTGCGTTTTCGAGACTGGCATGATGCCGTTCAGGCTGATCAGCCCTTGCGTCGCGCGTAAGCCCACCAGGTTGTTGGCCGAGGCAGGCGAGCGGATCGAGTTCACGGTGTCGCTGCCCGTGCCCGCGAGCGCGAAGTTTGCCGCCACGGCAGCACCGGTGCCGCCGCTCGAGCCGCCGGGCGTGCGCGTCAGATCATAGGGATTGCGCACCTGCCCGCCGAGAGAGCTGACCGAGACGCCGCCGAGCGCGAACTCCTGCATGTTGGCTTTGGCCAGGATGATGGCGCCGGCCTTGCGCAGCTTGGCCACGGCGAAGGCGTCCTTCGCTGGCTGTGCGTCGGCCAGAGAGACAGAGCCGCCGGTGGTTGGAAGTTCGGCCGTGTTGTAGTTGTCCTTGAGCACCAGGGGCACGCAGGCGAGCGGCTCGGAGGCCAGCCGGCCGCGGTTCTTGTCGAACTCCTCGGCCTGGATGAGCGCCTTCTGGTTCACCTCACGGATTGCGTCGAGCTTGGGGCCGGCCTGATCGTAGGCGGCGATCCGGTCGAGATAGGTCTGCACGAGCCCGCGGCAGGTGATCTGCTCGGCCGCGAGGGCTTCATGAACGCTCGCGATCGTCGCTTCCTCGACGGTGAATCGCTCCTGCGCCCGAGCAGGAAGTCCGAGAGCGACAATCAGGGCAGCGGTGCTGAGGGCAGTGGAATGCTTGAACATGGATTCCTGTCGGAGAGAGGGGGCCTGCACCGTAAGGCACAAGCTGTACCACTGACGGACGAGCTTACGGTCAGCCCATCAGGACAGGAAGGCACCGAGGCCGACGAGTGAACAAACAGATCGCTACCGCGGTCCGAAGTTTCTGAGAGCCGAAAATCTCTCGGGGCCGTTCGCGCCGGATCCAGGATCGCCGGCGGACAGTACCCGGAGGGCGGGGTAGCTCCACCTGCCGCTGAGGCGAAGCGCTGGCGCAAACTGCTCGGCTGCGCGGAGCGCCCGCAGCGAACTTGGCTTCGTGCACTCAGAAGCCGCGGAAGATGGCGAGCAGGACGAGCGTCAGAACGATCGAGATCAGGATCGAGCCAAGGCAGCCCAGCCGGTTGGAGAAGAAAAAGAACATGCCCGCGGAGAACCGCTAGGCGGCTGCAATGTTCACGGGCTCGGTGGCCGACGACAGGGCGCGATGCACGCTGCCAACGCCGATCCCGAGCTGCTTGGCGATCTTGGCCATGCTGAGGCCCTCGGCGGCGAGCGCCTTGATCTCGTCCGTCTTGGCGCGGGCGGTGGCCTTGCGGCCCAGGTAAGTACCCTCAGCCTTGGCTCGGGCGATGCCCTCGTGCTGACGCTCCAGCATCATCTCACGCTCGAACTGCGCCACCCCGCCCAGGACGTTTGAGCATCAGCTTGCCAGTGGGCGTGGCCGTATCCACGCCGAGGCTCAGGATGCGCAGGGCCACGCCCTTGGCCTCCAGCGCCTCGAGGACCTTCCATTGACCCTTACGAAGGGAACAAGGCCTCGGTGTTTGGGGTCGAGCGCACTGCCTTGCGGACGTGCTCGATGTCGCCCTTCAGCGTCGTCTGGTCGAGGGCTTGGCGGTCGCTGAGCGTCGCGCCCTTCTCGGCCACAGCGGCCGGCAGCTTCTCCTGCTGAAGCTTGAAGAAGGCCTCGACCTGCGCCCGCGTAACCAATGTGAGCGCGGACCGGGCCACGAGGGGGCGGGTCCATTCGTGGAGCCGCCCCGTGCGGTTGTGGACGCCGTACACGACCGCCTGCTTCGGCTTCGCCAGCAACTCGACCCGATCCGGTTTTTCGCCCGGACCGCGGAACGTCACTGCTGTGAAGGGCAACGTCTCGTCTATGCGGTAGAGCAGCAGCCGCTTCGGCCAGGACCCGACACGGCATGGGGCGGGGCCAAGCATCTCAATCGCGTCCGCCTCGATGCCGTTGGCGGTCGCCTCGTCCTGCGCGTCGATGTCGAGCAAAACGAGGCCACCGTCATCGGCGAGGCCGACACCAGCCTTCATCCGATACCAGCGCTCAAGATCCGCTTCCGTGGTCTCGCGCCTCTGCCAGCTAAAGAGGCCGCTCCACAATCCGTCGCGCAGCTCGCCCGGTGCCTTGCCCCGGTCGTCGCGGCCCTTGGCGAGCCGGAGCGCCAGCTGGAACGCGGGAGATAGCTCCACGTTCGGCGGCACCATCGGAAGGATTGAACGGTAGCCGAGATCCCAAAGCTGTCTGAATGGGTTCGGCCGGTTGACCTGAGAGCCTCCAATGTCGGTCCGCTCATCGGGAGCATTGTCCGGCGGCGGGTTGACCGCTATCTTGCCGCTGTCGAGCATCTTCAAGTCCCTGAGAACACTAAGCCAAACGGCCAGGAATCACCCTTGCAGCGGGTGCCTGGCCATTTCGGTTTTGAGGGTGTGAGCGCCTCGGCTCTGGCTCTAGACCGCGCCCGTCTTGCTCCGCGCTTTGCCTTGCCTCGAGCTTCCGCCGGTCCCACCTCCGCCGGGTACGGAGTCTCAGACAAGGATCGGCATGGCGCGCTTCATTGTAGTCGACAGGGGTACGGGCCGGGTCTACGGCGACACGGCTCGATTTAGCGGGGATGGGAAGGTCGTCTCGCCTGCAGATGCGGTCTCTCTTTTCGACCGACAGGTCGGTCGCGCACCTCGAGGCTTCGGCTACGTCAAGCCTGACAGCGGCTGCGCCAGCTACGACGTCTACGAGATCCCGCCGTCCAGCTCTGCCAGCGCCACGGTGAGCGAACGCGAGGCCCAGACCCTGATCCGTGAGCACGGATCTCTCGTGGCCGCTCTCGTCACGTACAATTCCTGAGATGGGGTAGCTCACCGACGGAGCGCCGCTCGCGCTGTCTCGGCCCGCTTTGCCCGGGCGGTCGCTCCACGAACCAGCGCAGTTGAGCGTCACGATCAAACGCCAGAGATCGCGCGAGCGAGAAGCGCATCGAGATCGGTGCGCTGGATCAGTGTGCGTCCCCCGATGCGGGCACGTGGCACCATCTTCGTCTTGAACAGATGATGCATCGTCGTCCGAGAGACGCGTAGGTAGCCGGCAGCTTCCTCCACAGTGAGGATTGCGGCCTCAAGATTGGTCGCCTGAATTTTCTTGGGCATGTGTGAACGGCTCAGAACTATGATGGACTAGGCAATAATTTAGAGAATTCTTGCGGATGCGCAATGTAGCGAAGAACATCCGGCGCGCATGCTGCGACATACACATGACATACACTTCAGGCCAACTGTCTCAAAAAGCTGACTCATCGCAGTGGCTTGGCAGCAGCGCAGCCGGCGGGAATTTTTCTGAAGAATTTTTTTGAGGTGCGACGAAGCAGGCAGCCGAGTCGCTCATCGCGCTCAAACCACGCACAAGGCTCCAGAAGGGGCCAAACTGCGTCTGAAGCTTGCAACGAAAGTGACAACGAAAACCGTCGCGCCAAGCTCATTCACAGCTAAGTGCTTGATTTTGCTGGCGCGCCCTACGGGAATCGAACCCGTGTTTTCGCCGTGAAAGAGCGGTAACAAGCCATTTTCCGGCCACCGGCAGACGTCAGCGTACATGTAACCCATTGAATCGTCTCGGGCTTGTTCCCTTGCGTGATCGTGGGTGTTCGCTTACAACCATTCCGTACATTTTCCGTATAAATCAAGCCCCCTCCCCTGCCCTATGGCTCGCACCGCTCGCAATGCCAAGATTGATACGCGCTCCGCGCGGGTGAAGCTTGCCGAAAGACGCGAGCCTTACTGGACGGTGATCTCGGCCGGCTGCGCCGTCGGCTACCGCAAGGGCGCCAAAGGTGGCACCTGGGTGGCGCGCCTGCGTGACGGCGGGCGCCAGCACTACGATGCTCTGGGAGCGGCGGACGACCACCGCGATCCGGACGGCCTCACCGTCTTCTCGTTCGCTCAGGCGCAGGAGCGCGCGCGTGACTTCTTCACCCGCAAGGCGCGCGAGCTTGCCGGCCATGCCGAGCCGAGCGAGGGCCCGTACACCGTCGCCGCAGCGATCAGCGACTACCTTGCAGCACGCGAACGGCGTGGATCGAAGGGCGTGCGTGCCGACCGGTATGCTGCCAACGCGCGCATCCTGCCGGAGCTCGGCGCTGTCGAGGTCACGAAGCTCACGGCCAAGCGCATCCGGGATTGGCACCATACCGTAGCCGAGGCGCCAAAGCTGCTGCGCACCGGTAAGGGGGCCGCCAAGCAGGCCACAGTCCCGGTGGACGAGCGGGATTCTGAAGCCGTGCGCGCCAGGCGCTCAACGGCCAATCGCCTGCTGACCGTCCTCAAGGCGGCCCTGAACCACGCCTTTCACGAGGGCAGAGCAGCCACGGACGAGCCCTGGCGCAAGGTGAAGCCCTACCGAGAGGCGGATGCCGCCGTCGTGCGCTATCTCTCGCCGGCCGAGTGCCTGCGCTTAGTAAGCGCCTGCGAGCCGTCCTTCCGACATCTGGTGAGAGGGGCTCTGGTCACCGGCTGCCGCTACGGCGAGCTGATCCGCCTGCAAGCCGCAGACTTCAACCCCGATGCGGGTACGGTCACAATCCGCCAGTCCAAGGCTGGCAAGCCGCGTCACGTCGCCCTCAACGCTGAAGGCCAGCAGTTGTTCGCCGGCCTCGTGGCGGGCAAGGCCGCACGCGATCTGATCTTTATCCGAGCCGACGCCAGGGCTTGGGGCGTCTCGCACCAGCAGCGCCCGCTTGTGGAGGCGTCGCGTCGAGCCAAGCTCGATCCGGCGGCGACGTTTCACATTCTGCGGCACACCTATGCTAGCCTCTTGGCCATGCGGGGTGTGCCGATGGGCGTCATCGCTGCGCAGCTTGGACATACGGATACCCGGATGACCGAGCGGCACTATGCTCACCTCGCGCCCTCCTACGTCTCAGACACGGTGCGCGCGGCCCTGCCCGCCTATGGCCTCCTTGAGGAGCCAACCATCGTCCCGTTGCACGGCTAAGGCCTACTATGCGCCGGGAGCGGGCCTTGGCTCCCGATCGGACAGCGGACGTTCGGCTATGCGCCCATTGCCGCCGTACAGCAGTCTGCGGCGGCATCCCGGAAGCGGACGTCAAAACAGCGTAGGCGTGGGCTCTGGAGCGCGCCACGAGCCGACATTGGGCCGGCAGGCGCTGAACCGCCGCTCACGACCCCATTCGGACCTTCGCCAGCGACGGCTCCAAGGTCCGCATGGGGTCCATCAGGGATGCTGGGGTAGCGAGCTCTTGCCTTCGTAGGCCTCAAGCTCTTCCCTCAGATACGGTGCAGTGCGGCTCGCCCGCGCCCCGGCCACCACCTCGGGACGGCCGGCCGTCACTACAGTTCCACCCAGGTTTCCGGCGCCGGGCCCCACATCGATGACGTGATCGGCCCCCGCGACGACGCGCATGTCGTGTTCGACCATGACGACCGTGTTGCCCGCATCGACCAAGCCGTTGAGCTGGAGCATGAGGCGATCCACGTCGGTCGGGTGCAACCCTGTCGTTGGCTCGTCGAGGACGTAGAGCGTGCCCCCGCGCTGCCCCCTCTGCAATTCGGTCGCGAGCTTGATGCGCTGGGCCTCCCCGCCGGAGAGTTCGGTCGCCGGCTGGCCCAGGCGCAGGTAGCCGAGGCCGAGATCCCGCAGCACGATCAGCGGCCGCAGCACGGAGGGCTCGTCCGCGAAGGCTTCGCAGGCGCGCTCGACGGTGAGCCCGAGCACGTCCGCGATGGTCAGCCCGTTCCAGGTGACCTCCAGCGTCGCCGGCGCGTAGCGGGAACCGTGGCAGGTCGGGCAGGGGGCGTAGACGCTCGGCATGAACAGGAGTTCGACGCTGACAAAACCCTCGCCCTCACAGGCCGGGCAACGGCCCTTCGCGACGTTGAAGGAGAAGCGGCCGGCGTCGTAGCGGCGCCGGCGTGCCTCGGGCGTGGCGGCGAACAGTTTGCGGACAGCGTCGAACAGGCCGGTATAGGTCGCGAGGTTCGAGCGGGGCGTGCGCCCGATCGGCTTCTGATCGACCTTGACCAGGCGCCGGACCCCTTCCAACCCGCCGACGATGCGCCCCTCGGTTGGGCCCGGCGCATCGTCGAGGGGATCTTCCGGCTCGTCGTTGATGTCGACGGGTCTGCCGAGGCGGTCGCCGACGAGTTCCAGCAAGGCCTGGCTGACGAGGCTCGATTTGCCGGAGCCCGAGATGCCCGTGACAGCGGTGAGACATCCCAGCGGGAACGACGCCGAGACGCCGCGCAGGTTGTTGCGGACGATCCCCTCCAGGCGCAGCCATCCCGAGGGCTCGCGCCGTGGACGCCATGGCGGCTCGGCAAGTCCGAACAGGTGAAGGCGGGTGCGCGACGCCTCCACCTCGCGCAGGCCCTCCGGCGGGCCACTGTAGAGCACGGTGCCCCCGTGCTCGCCCGCGGCCGGGCCGACATCGACCAGCCAGTCGGCGCGACGCATCGTGCCGATGTCGTGCTCGACGACGAACAGCGAATTGCCCGAGGCGAGCAGTCCGGCAAGCGCGTCATGCATGGCATCGCCGTCGGCGGGGTGCAGCCCCGCCGTGGGCTCATCGAGCACGTAGGCCACGCCGAAGAGCTGCGAGCGGAGCTGGGTGGCAAGGCGCAGGCGCTGCAACTCGCCCGACGACAGGGTCGTGGTAATCCGGTCCAGCGACAGGTAGCCGAGGCCCAGCTCCGTGAGCGTCCCGATCCGGTCGATGAGATCGGCGGCGAGGCGCTGGGCGGCGAGCCGCTTCTCGATAGAGAGGTTCGGCGTCGCGCGCACGTCCGGCGCACCGGCATGGGCCGACGCCCCGGAGGCGGCACGCTGAGCCCGATCCCGCCGGCCCGCTTCGCGATCCAGCGTCCCAGGGTCGGCGTTGTCGGCGGTATCGTCATCGGGCAGCCAGTCCTCGGCGGCCGGCCGCAGCGTCTCTGCGAGGTCGGAGAGCGGCATGCGCGACAATTCACCGATATCGAGGCCGGCGAAGGTGACGGAGAGCGCCTCGGGCTTCACGCGCTTGCCTTGGCAGGCGGGGCAGTCCTCGCTGACGAGGTAGCTCGCCGCCCGTCGGCGCATGAGGGCGCTCTGCGAATTGGTGAAGGTACCGAGCACGTAGCGGCGGGCGCTCGTGAACGTGCCCATGTAGCTCGGCTCCAGGCGGCGCTGACGGGCGAGCCGCGTCTGCGCCGGGGAGAGCCCGGCATAGACAGGCTCCTGCGGCTGGTCGTCTGTGAACAGGATCCAGTCCCGGAGCGCCCGCGGCAGGTCCTTCCAGGGTGTGTCGACATCGACCCCCCGGCTAACCAAGATGTCCCGCAGGTTCTGCCCGCCCCAGGCTTGTGGCCAGGCCGCGACGGCGCGCTCGCGGATCGTTAGCGAAGGATCGGGCACCATGGACGCTTCCGTTGCCTGGTAGACCCGTCCGAGCCCGCCGCAGGACGGGCAGGCGCCCTGAGGCGTGTTGGGCGAGAAGTCCTCCGCGTAGAGCATCGGCTGGCCCGGCGGATAGATACCGGCGCGCGAGTACATCATCCGCACGAGGCTCGACAGGGTGGTGAGGCTGCCGACCGAGGAGCGGGCGCTGGGTGTGCCACGCTGCTGCTGGAGGGCGACGGCCGGGGGAAGCCCCTCGATGGCATCGACGTCGGGCACGCCGACTTGGTCGATCATCCGCCGCGCGTAGGGTGCGACCGACTCGAAGTAGCGACGCTGGGCCTCTGCGTAGAGCGTGCCGAAGGCGAGCGACGACTTGCCGGAGCCGGAGACACCGGTGAACACCACGAGGGCGTCGCGCGGCAGCTCCACGTCGACGTCCCGCAGGTTGTGCTCCCTGGCGCCCTTGACTGTGACGTAGCCCGGCCGTCCCGCCCCTGATCGAGCAATCCTGACCAGTTCTCTGGGCTTTGGCTGGTCCATGGAACTCTCTCTCTCGACGCGTCCTTTCCCGCAGGACACCGAGCGTTGCTGCGCCGACTAGAGGTTCAGGAGCGCGGGAGCTACCCCCGCGGGAAACTGTCGTCAGGCTGGAGCCGACCTCTCACGCTACAAGGTGGATGGTCCGGAAGGGGCCAGGACTTCGCGCCCGCCAGGTCCAATCTGCGCCCCCGATGGAGGGGTGCAGCGCTGCCGCGACGCCCCAGCGAGCACAGCCGCCTGACGCCGTCGACGGGCGTCTCTTGTTATTGCCAGCTGCGCCGGACTGGTCCGTGCGCCATGAAGATCCGTCCGCCGGTGGAGAGGGCGCTCGGCAGCGGCAAGCGGCGCACGCAACACCCACAGCCAGCTGGATGCGCCGCCGAAGCCCGGCGCGGGTAAGTCGCGCTCGGCTCCGTTGCAGCGTAGGCGACGCGGCTACCCGGATTGCCAGCGGCGATAGCTGGTGCGCTCAGGAATGTTCGTGGCGCTTCAGCCCCGCATTCCGGGCATGCGCATGGATCACGGAACTGCGCCATGGGCCGCATCGCCGTGAACGGCCCGCAACCTTCGCACTCGTAGTCGTAGATCGGCATGGGGTCCCCGCGCTTGAGCTCGTCCGGCGAGATGGCGGATGGGCCGAGCGAGCGGCTGCCCGCCCGGCTCGACGGTTCACGCGGCGGGCTTGAGGACCACCTTGGTCCAGCCCTCGTCGCGCGCGTCGAAGTGCTGGTAGGCCTTCGGTGCCTCTCCCAACGGCAGCTCATGCGAGACGATGAAGGACGGCTTCGCGCGGCCGGTCGAGATGAGGTCGCGCAGCTGCCGGTTGTAGGCCTTCACGTTGCACTGGCCGGTGCCGATCGTCTGACCTTTGAACCAGAAGAGGCCGTGATCGAAAACGATCTCGCCTTGCTTGTAGAGCGGGTCCTGAGGGGCCGGATCCTGGGGCGCGTAGACACCGACCACGCCGATGCCGCCGGTGAATTTCACCGACTTAACCAGGTTGTTCATGGTCATGTTGGGGTGCTCGTGGCCCTCCGGATCGTGCGCCTGGTAGCCGACGCACTCGCAGCCGCGGTCGGCGCCGATGCCGTTCGTCAACTCAAGCACTTGGTCCACCGGGGAGCCCTTGGAGTCGTCGATGGGCAAGGCTCCGATCGAACCCGCGAGGCGCAGGCGGTCGGGATGGCGATCGACGACCATGACCATGCAGGCGCCCTTGATCATCGCCGCGTGCGCAGCCATCAGGCCGACCGGACCGGCCCCGTAGATGACGACCGACTCGCCGGGACGCAGTCCTGCAAGCTCAGTGGCGTGCCAGCCGGTCGGGAAGATGTCGGCCAGCATCACATACTCGTTCTGCCGCTCCTCCGCATCCGGCGGCAGCTTCAGGCAATTGTAGTCGCCGTAAGGGACGCGCAGCAGGTCGGCCTGGCCGCCCCGATACGGTCCCATATCGGCAAAGCCGTACGCGGCGCCGGCCATGTTCGGCACGACGCTTCGATCCGCCGTGGTCAGACAGAACGCGCTCAAGCCGCGTTCGCAGTTCTTGCAGAACCCACAGCCGATGTTGAAGGGGACGGCGACCCAATCTCCGACCTTCACCCGATCGACGGCGTTGCCCACTTCGGCCACCTGGCCGAGGTTCTCGTGCCCGAACACGCCCCCGCGCGGGAAGTCGGTCCGGCCCTCGTACATGTGCAGGTCGGAGCCGCAGATGTTGGTGCTCGTGATCCGCACCAGCACGTCGGTCGGCCTCTCGATCCGGGCGTCGGGCACGTCCTGCACCGCAACATCGCGAGGTCCGTTGTAGACGACTGCTCTCATCGCGCTCTCCTGACCTGACGCTGGTTGCTAGGTAGAGAACTAGTTGTCTGGTGGTGGAACGTTGTTGGGATCAGGTGCGTTGGGCAATCGAGGAGCATGCCTGGCGCTTTGACGGCGTCCGTCGCCGCGTCTCCCGCCGGAGG
>NZ_JBAWTG010000045.1:0-42189 GCF_037106235.1 Methylobacterium nigriterrae
ATCTCTGGTACGGCGTGCGCACGCCGGACGGCCGCTGAGGCGCGCGCCCGGAGCCGCATTCGGGCGGCTCCGGTTTCCCCTGGACTGTGTTCGGAACGCAGACTTCTACCCCTTGTCGCATTGCCCGAGCGCCGTCCTGATGAGTGCAGCGAGCCCCAAGACCCAGGACAAGACCCAGGACAAGGCGGCCGAGCCGTCGATGGAGGAGATCCTCGCCTCCATCCGCCGCATCATCGCCGACGATCAGGCCGTGAAGCCGAGCGAGGCGGCCCCCGTCCGCGCCGCCCCGCCGGTGCCCGAGAACGACGACGTGCTCGACCTCGCCGAGATCGCCGAGCCCGTGCGCAGGCCCGAGCCCGCGCCGAAGCCGGCGCCGATCGAGGCGGACCCGATCGACTTCGCCGACGAGGCCCTCGATTTCGATGCGATCGAGGTCGAGCCGGAATTCGACCCGCCGGTCGCCGCCGCGCCGGAGCCCCGCCGCGAGCCGCCCCCCGCCGCGGAACCCCGCGCCGAGCTGCCCGACCCGTTCGACGACGCGCCGGTCGAGCGGCTGACCTCCTCGAGCACCGACGCGAGCGTCAGCCAGGCCTTCAACATGCTGGCCCACACCGTTCTGAGCCAGAACACCCGCACGCTGGAGGACCTCGTCAAGGACATGCTCCGGCCGATGCTGAAGGCGTGGCTCGACGACAACCTGCCGGTGATGGTCGAGCGCCTCGTGCGCGCCGAGATCGAGCGCGTCTCCCGTGGGCGCTGAGGGTTGAAAGGGAGCCGATGAATTGATGCTCGGAAGCCCCCGACAGCCAGCCAAATTTAACTGGCAGGACGTCTTTATTTTTCTGGTTGCCGCGGAGGCAGGGTCCCTTCGTGCGGCGGGTCGCCAGCTTGGCCTCAATCCGTCAACGATCGGGCGCCGGATCGCGCGCCTTGAACGGGCGATTGGCGAGCGGCTGTTTGAGGCCGGGGCTGCCGGAGAGGCGCTCGACCGCCTGTCGCCGGCCGGGCAAGCGCTGCTGCCAGTCGCCCGGGCCATGGAGGCGAATGCGCGCATGATCGCCTCTGGAGGTTTCTTGAAAGTGGCAAAGCCCTAGGCTGTTCGAGACGTCATGCTGAGCGTCTGATGCGCTTGCAAGAGGTCTCGCAAGAGGTCTCTCCCGGCGGCAGCGACGGCTGAGGCCGGGGTCATCTCGCTATCCGTCCAGACTAGGCGGTTGCGGCTGATCCCGAGTTCGGGTCTCGTCCCGGTCCGTCAGCGGCCCATTATCACGGCCTTGGCAAGCCTTTCGCCGAAGGCGATTCTTACGCGACGGCAGCAAGCGACGCCTTCTCAGCAGGGACGCCGGTCGGCAGCGTTGTCGGTTCCACCCAGCGACCCTCGTCGATCTCCGCGATCCGGCCATCAAGCTCGCGGATGACGTGGCGCGAGAACGGGTACAGGTGCAGGTAGATGACCATGTTCATGATCACGAGATCGAGCGCGCGCGGATTGTGCCGCGCAATGTCGAGGGACGCTGCCCAGAAGTGACGCGCCAGCTCCGGCCGCTTCACCGTCATACGCCAGCAGGTACGCCCCAAAAGGCGCAGATCCCGCAGCACCGCCCGCCAGCGCGGCTTGGTCCCGAAGGTCGGCCGGTCCAGCATCCGGCCAAGCATGCGTGCCCGCCGGAAGAAGGCCGAGGGCTCATAGATCTGCAACAGGACCTGCCGGTAGTCGGACAGGATCTCGCGACGCGGGCGCAGCGTGACGAAGTTCAACCCGCCCGTGCACTGATCGCCGACCTCGGCTGGCGTGAGATTGTAGCCCTCGAACAGCCGCCCTTCGCGGGTCAGGCGCCGCATCAGCTGCGTGTTCGGCAAGGCGTGCAGCAGGCCCACCATGGCCACCGGAATACTCGTCGTATCGATGCAGTCCACCATGCCACGGGCCGTGCTTCCGCGCTCCGTGTCGAACCCGACGATGAAGCCGGCGGTCACGAACATCCCGGCCTTGTAGATGCGGGCGACGCTCTCACTGATGCTGCGGCGGGTGTTCTGCTTCTTCTGTGTCGCGATCAGCGTCGCCTCGTCCGAGCTCTCGATCCCGACGAAGACGACGAAGAAGTTGGCCTCGCGCATCATCTGGAGGAGCTCGGCGTCATCGGCCAGGTTGAGCGAGGCCTCGGTCGAGAACCGGAACGGGTAGCCGTTGCGTTCCTGCCAAGCCTTGAGCTCGGGCAGGAAGCGCTTGATGGCCTTCTTGTTGCCGATCAGGTTGTCGTCGACAAAGTCGACGTGCCCGCGGTAGCCGAGCGCCAGCAGCCGGTCGAGCTCGGCCAGCATCTGCGCGTTGGTCTTGGTGCGCGGCGCCCGGCCATAGAGCTCGATGATGTCGCAGAACTCGCAAGTAAACGGGCAGCCACGCGAGAACTGAACCCCGACATAGAGGTAGTGCTTGAAGTCGAGCAGATCGAAGCGTGGGATCGGGCTCCTCGTCACGTCCGCTTGGAATTTCGGTGCCTCGAAGCGGCCGCTGCGCACGCCCGCGTCCCAGGCTTCGACGAAGCTGTCGACGATGCCCTCAGCCTCACCCAGAACGCGGAAATCAGCCTCCGCGTAGACGTCGGGGTTCGAGGTCGGGTCAGGTCCACCGACGCAGACGGGTTTGCCCTGTGCTCGGCACATCGCCATCACCGCGAGCGTGTCGATCTGCTGGGGCTGCATGCCGCCGGTCAGGACGAGATCGGCCCAGGCGATGTCAGCCTCGGTGAGGGTCTCAGCATTGCGGTTGACGAGCCGGATGTTCCAACTGCTCGGCAGGAGCGCGGCGAGGGTGATCAGGCCGAGCGGCGGTGCGGGGCAGCGCGCGCCGAACAGCTCGCAGGCTTCCTTGAAGCTCCAGAAGGAGTTCGGGTTGAAGCGGGGAAAGACCAACAGCACGCGAGGGGCCGGTCGGCTCAATCCTGACATTCTCCCTCCTGCGGCCGGTTGCGTCTGCGGCCATCTCTCGCGCCGCGCGTCCGAGTGTGCGACCTTGCTCTCTGCCCAATGCGGCTTTTTTCAAGATGCACGTCGTTGTCGCCCCGGCGGTGCGAACACAGTTGGGACCGAGTACCCATTGAGCCGTCGGACGCAGATGCACCACTCAGCCGAGCGAACGACATGTAAGCGGAGGGAGTGTACGGTTCCTGCCGAAGTCGAGATATACGCTCCGGCCGGCCTTTTGTGTTGGTGCCGCTACAGGTGAGCTCAATCCAGCGTGTTATAGCTCGCTCGCATGAAGGTTTTTCTTGTCGCGATCGGCAGTCACGGCGATGTTCTGCCCTTCATCGCCCTCGCGGCTGAGCTGAAGCGCCGCGGTCGGGTGGTCACGCTCGCAGCTCCCGCTCCCTTCGCTGCCATGGCGGCTCGCGCAGGGCTTGCCTTCCAGGCCCTCGGCACGCGCAAGGATTTCGATTGCTTCGCGGCCGAGCCGGATCTCTGGCGTCCTTGGCGCGGCGTCGCGGTTGCATTCCGCTTCTTCTCGGCTCTGACGGAGCCCACCTACCGCTGGCTTGCCGCGAATTGGCAGCCCGGCGAGGGCATCGTCATCGCGTCGACGCTCAGCCTCGGCGCGCGGGTTGCACAGGACAAGCTCGGGCTGCCTCTCGTGACTGTCCATGTCATGCCGATGCTCGTCGAAAGCCGCCACGCTCCGCCGGCTCTGCCCGGCCTGCCGCTGCCCGCCTGCCTGCCTCCTCGAGTCCGCCACTGGATTGGGCGCGGCGCGGACAAGTACATCATCGGCCCCGCGGCTTTGCCTGCCCTGAACAGCTTCCGCGGTACCCTCAGTCTGCCACCTGTGCGCCGGCTGCGCCATTGGTGGAACAGCCCGCAACGGGTGCTGCTCACCTTCGCTGATTGGTACGCCCCGCCCCAGCCCGACTGGCCTGACCAGGCCGTGCAGGTCGGGTTCCCCCTCGCGGACCACTTCGGGGATGTCGGCGAACTCAGCCCGGCGCTCTCGGCGTTTCTCGACGCCGGCGAGCCGCCGTTGGCCTTCACCTACGGATCGGCTATGCGCCGGGGACGCGCCTTCTTCGAGACTGCCGTGCGCACCTGTGCGCGCCTGGGCCGACGCGGCCTCCTCCTTGCCCCGCAGAGCGGGCAAGTGCCCAGTGAGTTGCCACCGCAGATCCTGCACGTCCCCTATGCGCCGTTCAGCCAGTTGCTGCCGCGCTGCACGGCCCTGATCCATCACGGCGGGGTCGGTACGGTGGCGCAGGCGTTGGCTGCCGGCATCCCACAGCTCGTTGTTCCGGTTGCCTTCGACCATTTCGACGAAGCGCAGCGCCTTGTACGGCTCGGCTTTGGCGCAGCCCTCAGCCGGCGCCACTTCACGCCGGCCCGAGCGGCGGCGGAGATCCGCCGCCTGTTGGGCACGCCCGAGATCCTACAGGCCTGTTCGGCGGCGAGGACGCGGATGGTTGGCGAGAACGGTGTGCCGGCGGCTTGTGATGCGATTGACGTGGTGGCGGCGTGAGGCTGGGTGGAGGGGCCAAGGTGTGAGCGGCAGAGGCAATCCGAGATGCGGCGGAGATCCTCGTGCGAGAGCGCGGCGCGGATGGCTGGGAGCGCGGACAGGATCTCACCCGAGGCAGCGGATGCTAGATGGTCCTGGATGATACGACGACTCCTGACCTACGTACCACTGGGTCTCCAGCACCAGTGAGTCCGCTCCCAGCGGGAAGTCACACGCGTCGCGTGCATACGCAAGGTCGGGCAGGGGTAATCAAGCCCCGGTGCCATGATGCTGCACGGGCCTTGTTCTGCCGAGCCGCGCGGTCGCGCATTAAGCCCGGCTCCTCTCCACCACCGGTCCTTCAACCTTGCCGAGAGCGCGCTAGGCGGTCTCCGCTCGCGCGACAATGTCGAGGAGCGTACGGGCAGCGGGGTAAAGGGCTCAGCTCGTGTAGTGCGGCCTAGTTCCCGCGGGTTCGAGTCTCAGCTGCGCTTGGCAGATCTATTCTGTACTCGTCTGTACATTTCTTGCAAACCACCGGGCACGTTGAGCAAATTCGATCGACCGCCAAATTCAGCCGGAGTAGAGGGAACCACACACTGCGCCCTGACTTAGGCATATGATAACGGCTTAGGTTAAGACGGAAGTGGGCCATGATCCTGAGACGCGTCGCAGCGAGCGGCCTTATCCTTGTGGGCATGAGCGGCTGCTCGCATCTCATCGGCGTTCCCGCGCAATACGCCCACTTGCCCGTTGCGGCCCGGGACGCGGCTTACCCCGCCGTCGTCATCCCAGGTCAGATCACGGCGACGCGCTTCGATGAGCGACGTCCCGGCGTGGAGCCGACCGCTGCGCTCAGAGGAGCGCAGCTGGCTCGGGCGAGCTGGAAGCCATTGCGCCCAGACGAGCTTGCAACGCCGCCGTTGGCCGGAAAGCTCCAGAACCCTTCCGCCGTTGCGCAAACGGCAGAGCCGGCAACGACAGCCAGTGTGTCGAGGTCGAACACAAACAAGAAAGCGGATCCAACGGTCGTTCAGATGAACGATTCGGAGATCGTCATGAACCGCCTGATGAAGAGTGGCCAAGATGCAGCTCAGCCGATCTGCCGCGGATGCTGAGGTTTGCGAGTCCGATGTGCTTGGCAGCGGCCCTCTTGGCAGTTGCTCCGGACGGGGGCTGCGCGTTGGAGACAGCTCCGGCAACCGCCGGTGCGAGCATTTCGGCTCAAGCCGAGGGGCTTAGCCGTGGCGCGAGCGCAGCCTCAGCAAGCTTGCCTGAGCTTCGCGTTACAGGACCGAGAGAACAGCTCTGGGATCCAGGCATCTGCGTCGGGTGCACAGCAGGTTCAGCGCGCCGATCACGATTGCGTCGCTAAGGCCGTGCTGAGCGGCGCACAGACTCGCGGCACATGTAGCCGGGCGTAGCCATGCAATGAGTATGAGGGGCATATGACCGATCAAATATCATCCCGGACTCCAGATTTCGCCGTGTGGGTGGACGGCGACTGCGCTCCTCAACTGCATATCAAGATCGGCACTAAAGACGTTCCACTCGGGATCACTCCAGCGCAATGTGCTTCGCTGGGGCCTGCGCTTTTGTCCGCAAGCGCGTTGTGCAGCACCGGCGAGAAGCCACCGCACGAGGGAACCGAAGTTGGTTCCTGTGAGCTGCCGGTCTTGCAGGCTGCAGTCGGCGTAAACAACCGCACCGGCATGCCGTTGCTCGTCGTCCGCTTACACGGAGGAGGCGAACTTGTCTTGAGCTTCACATGCCAAACCGCCAAAGCCATCAGTAGCGCGCTTTCAGACCCTGTCCCCTTCTTGCGGGAGCTGCCGCAGTACTCGCGAACAGAGCTGCTCGCCCCGTGAGCATGGGACGTGAGGCGACCGCACCGAGACGCTTGTAGCAGGAATCCCAAGGATGCGGCGGAGAGCGAAGGCAGTGAGCCAATCGCTCGTGGTCTTGCCTGCGATCATGGTCGCAGCTCCCGTCGTGAGATGCGGGGGGGGGCCCCGTGCTCTCCCTGTGAAACTCGCGCCGCTACTGGGCGATCCTTTCCGCTACTGACGCCTCTGAATCGCGCTCCGCCCATCGGCCTACACGATGAAGTCCGCGGCGCTCAGGGTGTGCGTGTGGGTGAAACGCAGCAGCATGTCCATCGAGACATCGAGGCTGCCATCGCGGTGACGCACAGCTTGCGGTTGTGTCCCTGTTCAGGAAGCGCAGCGTAGTTGACCTCGGCCCGGACGGCGCTGTCTGAGGATCTCACCCGTGGTGACAGGTTGCCCCGCTGGAGGGGGCTTTGAGATGACGAGTACCATCGACTGGAACCGCTACGCGGTCGTCCATTGGACTGTGGACCAGATCGCAATGGGCAACGAGGTTCGCCGCTGCGGCCGGACCCGGGCCTTTGCCGAGTTGGCCGAGGCGGTGCTCTTTGCAACCGGACTCGAGAGTGGGCACGGCCAGACTGCCCGGATCGATTGCGGCGGGAAGACCTATCACGCCTCTGACATCGAACGGTTGGCCGCGCGGCCGGACTTTCCGCACCTGCCTGAGGTGGCGGTAGCCTGAGCTGCACATTTCACGTGAATGGTGCTGAGCGGTGCGCCCCCATGTGAGCGCGAGCCTCATCGGGGAAGCGCCTCTCCTAGGCCGGGGCGCAGAACTCCGTCGACGCGCTCACAGCCGCGGCTGCATGGGGTAGATGCTGGCGGCCTACGAGCGGCACGGCGGCAACGTCATCGCGGTCGAGGAGGTCAAGCCGGAGGAGACGCACCAGGACGGCATCGTCCGCGAGGACGTGGCGCCGTCACTGATCGGGAGCTGCATCGCGGCGCGTTTTGCTGGTGTCGGTTTCGACGCAGAGATTCGCGAGCACAGGGGCACGCTGGTCCAGCCGGCATCGTTCAAGTGATCATTCTCGACACCAATGTCCTCTCAATCTTGATGCGAGCTGAGCCGGATCGGTCAGCAAGCGGACCCCACTGAGCTGTGTCACCGTCGCTTCGAAGGACGCATCTTGCCTTGAGGCGACAGTGTCACAAAGGTCGATCGTCAGCGGTCAGATCAGGGTGCCGTTATGCAGTTCACTCGCAAGGAACACAGCCGAACCATTGCCCCAGAGCGCGGCCGCATCACCCAAAGGCTGGCCGTGATGTGCATCAACATCAGCCTCTGAGCCCTTCAGCGTCTCTCCGCCCAAGCTGATGCCTCCGACGTAGAGATTACGGTCCGTTGCGTCAGTGCCGTCCCAGCGGTCGTTGATGAAGCTCACTGAAATGGTCTGAGCATTGGAGAAGTCGCCGTCCACGCTGACCGTGTCCCAAGCACCCGAAGCGTGGGACGCGTGAGCAGTGTGAACCTCCCCGATCTGTTGGCCGTCAACCTTCACGATGAACTTCGCATCGCCCTGGTAAGCATCCTGAGCCACCTTTAGCACCAACGTATCGCTCCCAGCGCTCGGAGGATCGATCTTTACCGGGGCTGGATCAGGCGGCACCGCGACTGGAGCAGTCTCCACGGAAACGGGGTCGACCTTCACCGGGGCTGGTTCAGTTTGCGCCGAGGTTTGATCGCCAAGAGCTGGCGTAGAAGCGGTTTCGGCAGGGGGCACGCCCGGGCCAGCGCCGGCCGCATAGACCCGCACGTAGTCGACGTGCATCGTCGAATCGCCCGAACCGCCGTCGTCGTTGCCGTAGAGGTTCAGCAGCATGTACATCGGGCTGTGCATGTCGGCGGGCGTGTCAGCCTGGAAGACCTGCTTTCCATCGACGTACCAGGTCGTCTTGTCCGCTTCCCAGTCCACCCCGTAGGTGTGATAGGCGGAGCCGATGTCCGGGATGTTGGACCAGCTGCTCTCGGCCGAATGACCACCAACGCCCGTATGCGTCGTGTAGATGCCGCCCCAGTTCGCCTGCTCGAGGATATCGAGTTCCGGAGGCCAGGACCCGTCCTGGTTGAGCAGCCAGAACGCGCCACCGCCGACACCATCGCCCTGGCCGCCATCGGCCACCGTGCCCTTGTCCGGCATCTCGGCGCGCATCTCGAAGTAGCCGTACTGCTGCGAGAAAGTACCCTGCGTGTCGAGATGACCCGAGGTCACCGGTTTGCCATTGGAATCGTGGTCATAGGCGGTCAGGTTCAGGACGCCGTTATTGACCGACCACGGCGTCATGCCGGTGTTGTTGCTGTCTGCGTCGACGAACCACGTCTCCTCCGCCGCATAGCCACCCGGGGAGTAGGTATTGGTGGTATTCCAAGTTCCCGAGCCAGAATGGTCGTGACGCATGTCCAGGCTATTGAACTCATCGCTGAACGTGAGATGCGCCGTAGCGGCGAGATTATTCGGGTCGATAGCCACCATTCCCCCCAGCAACCAAATTAAGATTGATTAATTGAAGAACAGCTGTTGTAGATCAGAATGCGGCAAAAATGCGGCAAAATTCACTTTTTTATTATCATTTGCTGGTAACAAGCTTTAGTACTGATTTGTACTTTGCGCTTTGACCGGAAAATTTGCCAACGGGTCTGGCCTCATTTCAGGTGGGACAGCGCGGTGACCAATCGACCCGAGCCGCGATGAATGGGCCGGCCGCAAACTCCGGTGTGGGTCGCAGGAAGTGCCGGATTGGCCCAGTTTTTAGACTCCGTTAGCCGCCGGAGGTCCGAAGCAGACGCAGAGCAAGCGGTTCTGCTCGCAAACGGTCCAGGCGCCAGAGAAGCCGAAGCCCGAACCAGGAGCTTGCCCGGCGACGTGAAGACAGCCGACCGTAGACTTCGGATGGGGATCGTTACGGTGCGAGCCAATTCTCCACCGTGAGACCGGTCCG
Source organism: Methylobacterium nigriterrae (assembly GCF_037106235.1). NCBI lineage: Bacteria > Pseudomonadati > Pseudomonadota > Alphaproteobacteria > Hyphomicrobiales > Methylobacteriaceae > Methylobacterium > Methylobacterium nigriterrae. The sequence continues at coordinate 9,313 of NZ_JBAWTG010000045.1, forward strand.
AGGGCGCTACGGCGGCTCGCCTCGAGAAATCGCCGGCCCAATTACGGCACTCTCGTGCCGATCACCCCGCCCGACTCAACGTGAGCCGGTGCGCTGCTTGCGGGCAGATCTCGACGACGGGCTGAGCTTCAACCGTGCCTTGTCATCGCCAGGCAGTTCCTCCCAGGGGCCGAGAAGAGCCTGGAAGATGTGGTAGACGACGGCTTCGGTCGGGTCACGATTGGGACCAAGCTGGGTGCTCGGATAGGTTATTGTCGCGTCCGTTCGCGCAGCCAGCTCGTCTCCTGTCTCCTCGAACAAATGCTCGGGTCTACCGCCGTCGAGAGCGGGATGCTTGCGGCACCACTCTGGCATCTCCTGGCACAATTGTCTGAGCGTGTAGGCTACTCCGTTGCCCTTATCGTCGAAGCTCATGCCGCGGAGAGCCACCAAGCGCCCGACCGCGCTGGAAAAGCGCTCCGTGATACCCGGTCGCCGCAAGAGATCGAAGCCTGAGTTCGTCTCGTGCCCGCCAGCCTGTCCCGGGTCGTAACCGAAGGCCCGTGTGAGCGCGGCCCTCAGTGTTTCATCCGGTTGCATCGCGCCAAGGTAATAGGCCACCAGCACGAAGAGCAGCTTTCTCAGCCCGCGCAGGTCGCCGTTCCCCGACGGACCCGCGGCCCTCTGCCGCTCAAGTCGCGCCAGCCGCGCCAAGGTTGGCTTGCTGACCATCAGCAGATCCTCTGTCCGTTTGCAGACTCGAGCGAGCCCGCCCGAGGGTCAGGCGTGGTCGAACAGACTTGATGGTTCGCAGTCATGCGTAGTCCTGCTACGGCTGCAGCGGCCTCGCGAACGCATCTCACGGTCCCCGTGAACAGGTCGGCTCGCCTTTCTCGCCCCGTGCATCTGATGCTCGTGTCCCGGCGGCCCATCACAGGACATCTGTTCCCTCGAGTGCCCTCAGCCGCTTGTCGACATCGGTCAGCTCAAGCGCCTGGATATGCGTGTCGATCAGCTTGCCGAGCGCCGTGGCCTCTGCCGGCGTGATTTCACCGCTGGCGACTGCTCGCAGCAGCGCGTAAGTTGCTGTCGGGACATCCTCCGGTCCGTTGACCTCGGGAAGCGTGAAGGCGATGGGTCGGTCTCTTCGTAGCACTGCAAGGCGATGGAGGCAGAGACGCAGGGCGGACGCGTCTCCGGCGAGGGCCAGCTTGATGGCCATGCGCGTCAGGGCTTCGGCGGCATCCTCCAGGAGCAGGTCGGCTCTCCGAGGCGCATTGGCTGAGGTGGGCTCGGGCTGCGCGGAGCCGGCACCGGACGATCCCTCTGCACCCCGATGCCCGGGGGTTTCAGCGGCGTGCGGGTTCGTTCGTGTCACGACTTGCCGCTCCGGAGTGCAGGACGCCTGATCGCTTCCGACATGCGGTGTTCGCCGGACAACAGCTGGTCGGGTGCGGTGCGCCGAGATGTCGCCGTGCGCCTCACTCGGGTTCCCCCTCTCGCAGCAGGCGCCTCGCGTGACGGGCCAGCGCCTCGAAGCGGCGGGCCGCGGACTTTCGCCGCGAGAAGGCGCGGCGCTCGTAACGTTCGAGGCCTTCGAGGCCCTGGAGGAGTTCGGGCGAGGCGACCGAGGCCGGTGAACCGCCAGTGTCCGCCCGGATCGCGGCGCGTTCGATGCCGTTCCGGATCAGGGCGCTCTTGAACGCGCGGATACGTCGAAGATGGGCGTGCGCCTCGGCGAGAGCGCGGGCGGCTTCCCGGATGGCCGGATCCGCGCCCAGTTCACCCGCGACGAGCTCGGCAAGGTGCTCGGCTGCAGCCGTGGCGCGAGCATCGGGGTCGCTGGCCGCGAGACCATGTTTACGCGCATTCTGGCGCGAACGCATCTTGCCGGCATCCGAGCGCGGGCCGGTGCTGGCCTGGGCGTTCCGCCGATTGGCGCGGAGGGTGCGCTCGGATGCCATGTCAGGTGCGAGGTTGCGCGGCACAGGCCGATTCACGCGGAGGTGACTCGGCGTCGATGACGTCTGCGGCCGCAGCCCGCACGTGCTGGCTGAGGCTTGCCCGCTTCCGCTCGATCTCGCGCAGAAGTGCGTCGCGGCGGTGATCGGCGGAGGCGATCATCCGCTCGATGCGCTCGAGGTCGGGAAGCTTCACCTGAAAGGCTTGCGCATCGACATCCGCGGCGGTGAGTCCCCTCGCTCGAAGCAGCTGCTCCATCCGGGCCGCCTCGGCGTTGTCGTGCTCGAGCCAGCCGAGGGCGAGCGCCTCGGCCTCGCGCCGGTGCTCGAAGTCGGCCCTGAAGGTGTTGCGGTTCTGGGCCTCGATGACGGGCAGAGCGAGCTTCGTGGCCGCCTCGAGCCGCGCCTGACCGAGGATCTGCCGCCGCCAGCGGCGGAGCCGCTTCGTCTCCCAGATCAGGTCGACGATGTCCTTGACCCAGATCGCCTCGATCACGTCCGCGGGCCGCACCTGCTGAACGAAGGTCGATAGGAGGGTGTCGTACGGACCCGGATCCTCGTCGGGGAGGAGTGGACGCTCGTCGAACAGGAAATCGAGGTGGCGCGGGATCGCCGGCAGGATTTCGCCCGCGCCGTTGAATGCTTGGCGAGATCGATCGGGCCGGGCGGCCGCGGGTTTGGTCATGAGCGTTGATCCGGCAGCATCCGTTCTGGATCTGTTCTCAAACTCCGATGGTAACTGCCGAGATCCGACCGGGTTCCGCGAGCAAGTTGCGCCTGCAGCGCGGGCAGAGCGCGATGCTGCCCGCGGGCCCGCTTTCCGCTGCGGATGGCTTCCCCGCGGAACGACGGTGCCGTTGACCTTGCGCTTGAGAGCGGTCGAACGGGCGCCCGGCAGTGGACGCACCGAGACGGACGCGCCGATGTGGCGGACCTTCTGCCGCTTGGCCCGGGCGGTGCGCGCGTGATCGTCGCGGGTCTTCTCTCGGCCGCAGGCCTCGTGCGCCGGGCCCATGTTGGTGAGCTCATCCGCTCCGCCGAGTTCGAGCGCGCGGATGTGCTCGACGATCCAGCGCTCGCGGACGCCATCGATGGGCTCCTCGCAGATGACGCAGGTGCCCTTGGTGCGCTCCCAGGCCTGGAGCCGGCGCTTGGCTGAGAGCGAGCCGCGGGGCGTGGTGCCGACGTCCTCAGGGGTGACGAACGGCATGGCGGCGCTTGGGTTCGGGACGCGAGCGGTCGACGAGCAGCTTGAGTGCTCGGTAGGACAAGGCTTCCCAGTCGCAGAGGAGCTGCTCGTAGCGCTCGAGGAGGGCCTTGAGCTCGGCGTCGTGCGCTTGGGCGACGAGCTTCACCGCGAGGCCCAGGGAGGCGACGGTCGGGCGTGCGGGATCAGCCGCGCGCGAGCGCGGTGGTTTGTCGGGCATGGAGTGCCTCGTGAGGTGGAAGAGGGATTGTGAGCGGAGCGCGGGTGTCGCTGCTGCCGGGCTTTTGTCTCAGCGCGGCGCCGGGTTCGTGCTGGATGCTTCAGCGGGTCGGAGACGGGCTCCCTGTGCCGAAACGTCAGAGCGGCGCAGTGTCGGGTTACGCGGCCGTTGGCTCGTCGGGACGCATGATGGCGACCCAGAGTCTGAGTAAGCCGAGCTCCCCTGCCCTTCGCCGCTCATCGAGCGAGCGGCTAGGAAGGCTCGAGCTTCCCTCTCTCGTTCCGCCTTGCGCTTCTCAAGACTGAGTAAGAAGCGGCGGGCTTCTTTGGCGGCTTGCCAAGTCCCCTTGAGAGCGGCGGAGAGGCAGATGTTCCAGGGCTCGCCTGTGACCGTGCGGCGAGCCTTTGCTGAGATGATGGCGGCCGACATGATGGCGCGGCGGTTGTAGCCGCTCGAGATGACCAGCGGGCGGGTGCGCGCCGAAGCACGGGCGCGATCGGCGGCGATCTTCGCAAAAATCTCGCGCCGTCGGTAGGCGCGGCGCTCTTCTGGATCATAGGTGATGCGGTCTGCACGAAGATCGCGTAAGGCAGCAGACCACGAAAGAGAGCGACGATGCGACATCGGGATGATCCTTTTACGATCTAATGATCTCTTTCATATCACTTGAGTCGTAACGGATCAAGATGGCACTAGCTGATAACGACGTACTCACAGGGGCACAGGTCCGAGCAGCCCGAGCCCTCCTGAAATGGAGTGCAGAGGTCCTCGCTGATTCGAGCCGGCTAGGAATTGCAACAGTTCGGAGAGCTGAAGCTCAGGACGGTCCGCTTACGTCAACTCCTGCAAACATGCAGGCGATCCGGGAGGCATTCGAACGCGCCGGCATCGAATTCATTCCCGAAAACGGCGGCGGAGTCGGGGTTCGATTTCGGGTGCGACGAGATGCTGAGCCGAAGAACTGACAGAAGGCCGCACTTCTCAGCAGAGCTACAGCCAGCGTGGACTTGCGATCTAGCTAAATCAAATCTTAGAAAGTTTTGGCATTCGGCTCCGCGGTCGGCGGGACCGAGCGCTGAGGATGTCATGTGGTCCGCAAGCTTTTTCGCGATGGCAGGAACCAACCCGTGTTCATTGCACCGCGCGAATGTGGACTCTGAACCTAACGAGGTCGCGATCAAACGATTGTGAGCATCCCGAAATATTGGATCTTACCATGTAGAGATATGCGCTGTCGCCGACATCTTCGAATGTTCGGGTTGCCGCCGAGGCATCTATAAGCGAGGGATAGGAATATCGAGCACTCGCGCAGAGATCGGAATATTGACTTGGAACACTATAGAAACCTTGGGGCTCAGACCAGTTCATGAGATCGGACGACTGCGAAAAGGCTACCTTACCCTTCTCGGGGCCTCCCGGCATGATATTGACTGCGATGAACTGACCGGTAGCCCTATGGCGAACCAACGCGGTGATATCGCCAAACAGATTCCTCATTGGCTTGCAAGTTGGCCGCAGGCCGACAGGGGCAAAACCGGCGTCCGTCCAGATCTGCCACGCAGAGGGATCGAACGGGTTCGACGCGCGCAGGAGACAAATACCTCTCGGCTGGGACGGGTCGCCGGTCGTCATCGTGAGCGCGTACACGAATCCAGCAAATTCAATCAAATTGGAGGATCCGAAGAAGCCTCTCGGACGCCCCTGCTCGTCGCTCTGCGGCCGTGCAAGCGCCACTAAGGGGTGCCCTGGCTCGATTCGCTCGAAGCTCTTCCCCCCGTCGTCTGACCTGGCCTCGCTTAAAAAGTTGTACCAACACCGCGAGTAATCAGGGAAAATACACCGGCCTGGGAAGCGGTGCGCCTGGTACTCATTGTGCACCAGTGCCGCGACCGACTTCCCGTTCCTAGTCCATAGACTCACGATCCATGAACGTGGGCCGAACTTCTGCGGATCGGAATCATCACTGCCCTGGAACGAGATTCTGCAATCGTGCTTCAAGGCATCAAGCGTCCGGCCAACAAAGCGCCTGGCCTCGAAGTGGCTCGCAAATCCTACAATCGCTCCGTCCGCGCGCCGAAATGCGCGAAATGGTGCGTCGGGAAGATCTGCCTCTGAGCAACGATCGGTGCTCCAGCGAAACACGACAGTCGGCTCGGCGCTGTCGACATCAAGCTTGAGATCAGCCGCCGACGCATCCCACTGGCTTATATGCAACAGCAATATTGCGAAGCAGGTGCCGAATCCCAGGGTGCGAAAGCGCAACCGCCGCACCCACCGGCACAACTTCAGCGTACTCACATCGGAAAGCACTAGTTTCGCGCCAGCGCCTGGAGCTCATGACAAGGTGTCAATCCTTGCGCTTGGAGAAACGACACTGTTCCACGAGCGAGACGAGCCCGATTGTCATCGAATTTTTGCCCCCAATCGCCACTCCATAGATCATCGATCAGAGTTACGTCCGTGATTGCGGCTGCCTCAGACACGCTGATGACTGGAATGCAGCTCGTTTCCGCGAGCTCCTGGGTGCGCGCATCAATGGCAACTACACATGATGGCAAACCGGCTTGAACTCCAAGCGCAACTCCATGATATCGTGCGCCGATCACACGGTGGTATTCCTTCAGTGCTATCATCCACTCATGCACGTCCAGGTGAAGATCCCAGAAAGATCTCACCCATGCCAAGAATTTTTCATTCGTTAGCCTCGGAAGCATTCTCTGCCGGATGAACTCTATCGTGTGTTCCGGGAGACCGGGTTCCTTACCCGATGCAAGCGCCACCATCTCGAATGGGTGCTGGACGACACATCGGCCCTGGCGCTCGTAGGCCAACTCGCACAGCCTTACCTCAGCGCCGACAGAGGTGGAGAGAAAAGGGTTCCCGGCGGCAAGCGTGAAGCTGGACCCGGCCTTGCTGCGCGCTGTGCCGCTGACCTTCGCACCAAGTGCCGGGTCGAGATTCAGGAAAAGGGAAGGACATCCCAGCGAAACGCCGCTTCCCCCGTACGTCTCGAGCACTGACCGCGAGAAGTCGCCTCGCACGGCGATGTTCGTCTCACTTCCTTCCGGGCGCAGTTCGCGCACCAGCCGAAGGAATCGAACTGTCCCTTCTGGTAGTGCGACGTGAACGCCTCTCTCAGCGGCCTGCGCACCGAGGCCAATCAACACAACGGGCAGCCTCAACCTCTCGAGCTTGTTGGCCCAATCGTTGAGGTCAGCGTGCGGGCCTAGCTGGTTGGCGCAGGCAATGACAACGATATCGCAGTTATTCAGGATGAACTCGTTTGCCGTCGACCAGTCGATGGCAATGACTTCATCCATCAACACACGGCGCGTACCAGCGACGTAGGCGATATTTCCGGAATTGCCGCCGATGGCGGAAAAGACGCGGTCGAGCGCAGCGTCCTGAACGCCCTGCTGGCGTACGCTGTCGAGTCCTGGCAGGTTGCTGACGAGGCCGACTCTCATAGACCGTGTCTCACATTCATCGCGGCGACCTAACCCAACCGGGGCCGCAAGGTCCACGTTACGGCAGGGACGCAGGGTCGGTTTCACGGATCTGTCGATCCAGCGCCTGCTGCGCTAGGCGCATATAGGCTTGGCCGCATTCCTCATAGCTCGCCGGGGTTTGGATGTTGGCGGACAGCCTCGCCAAAACGTTCGGATCTGCGGCGATAAGCGTCAGCTTTTCCGCGAGCGAGAAAGGGTTCCCGGCTTCGAAGTGAAGCCCATCGACGCCATCGCGAACCTTCTCGGCCATCCCGCCGATTCCGGAGCAGATGACCGGTTTGCCGCACACGAACGCCTCTTGGATCACCATCGGAGAGTTCTCCCACCAGATCGACGGCACGACAACGCAGTCCACTCGCGTCATCCTGCGCATCAACTCGGTCCGTTCGTACGATCCGACCCAGTGGATTGCTCCTTCCTCGGCGGCGCGATCACGCATCTTGCTGATCCGCCCTCGAAAATCGTCCGGCTGTTCCTCGAGATTGGCTCCGTGCACTTCGACTTTAAGATTACGCTTCGTCACATCGCTCAGCGCATCAATCGCCGTGAGAAGCACATCAAGTCCCTTGTAGCGGTTGATTTGCCCGAAATACCCCACGATGATTGGCCGGCCGAGCTTCTTACGTGCGCCCGTACTGATGGCTCTGGTGGACGCACGTCCCTGGCGAGCGACATCTGCCTCGCGGGATGGCTGCCCATTCTCGATGACGTGAATCCTTGTTGAGGGGACGCCCCACTCGACGTACCTTCTGCGCAAAAACTCGGAAGGCGATACAAACTCGTCAACCGCATCAAAATGCTTGAAGATGTACCGCTTGCGGAGCCAAAAATCCTCAGGCGATCTGTCTGAGAAGCACAAGTGGCAATCCTCAGGGCTCTCCCGGTAGCAGAGCCGGTTCGAGATGTTCTTGAGCATCTGCCCCTGGCGGTTACAGATTGCGCCATACTCGTGCAGCGTCATAACGATCTTACATCCAGGAACCGCCCTCTTAATCTCCCTCAGAAATTCAATGCCGATATGAGAGTAGTGATGAACGAAGATGACACTCGGCTTCTGCCGAGCAAGAAATGCTCGAAAGTGGTCTGAAACGGCTCTGGGATAAGCCGTCATCAGCTTGAACCAGTCACCGATATCTTGCCGCCACAGAAATTCGCCGGTCCTGCGCGCCACGATTGAACCGGGTGGCACCGAGGCGAGCGATGTCCGGGCCAGGAAGACCGCTGCCTCGACGCCCGGATCCTCGGCCAGGAACCTGAAGAGGTTGTAGGCCGCAATCTCCGCCCCACCGACGCTGTGGTCGGGATGCGCATTGGCAATCACGAGCGCTCTCAAAATTCAGCGCTCCCCTGAAATGCCTGCAAATCCGTGATTTTCTCGGACCAGCGACGCTGGTGCCTCCAGGCGTTGTAGCGAACGACGCGCTCACGGAAGCTGCCGCCCCCGATAAGCTGGAAGCTCTGCCGCTCGAGGTGCACCAAGGAGACATCGCGCACCAATACGATCTCGCGGCCCATCTCGCGCAGCTTGAGGCACAGATCCGAGTCCTCGAAATCGCCGATCAGGAATTCGTCATCCAGCATGCCAACCGTCTCGAAGTCGGTCCGCCTCAGCAGCATGCACGCGCCCGTCACAGCCTTGCAGGTCGTGGCCGACGGACCGTCGGACGCGGCCGGATAGCCCATCCCGGGGTGCTTGTTGAGGAACGCGCCGAGGCTCGGCTCCCATTCGAAGTCCATGCCGTCGTGCTGAATGGTTCCGTTGGGATAAAGGAGCCGCGCGCCGACTGCGCCGATACTCTCGGACTTGGTTAGGGGAGCAAGCATTGTCTCAAGCCAGCCGCTCTCGGTCGGGATGACATCCGAATTCAGCAGCAGGATGTGAGGCGCGGTGGTGAGCCGCGCCCCGAGATTTGTAGCCCCAGAAAATCCGCGGTTTACTCCACTGACGGCGATCTGAAGCGGGAGGCCGATGAGCCGAGAATGGTCATCAGCCTGCCGCACGAAGGTTTCCGCGAGGCGTGGATCATCGAGAACAAAGATGATCTCGGCTCTAGAGCCGATGAACGGGTCCTCAGCGAACTCGAGCATTTGGTGGAGGGCAAAGTCATGGCGGCCGTAGACGGGGATTACGATCGAGCAGATCGGATCTGCGTTCCGCGCGCCGAACGAGATCACCTCGGCTTTCAATTGGCGGAGGCCGGCATTCCTTTGCCTGATGAGGCATTCAAGCAGCGGCCCATCGTGCGCGCTCAAGCGGTCGCCGAAGGTGAAAGACGGCGTCGGAAGCTCGAAGGCCCATTTGGCGAAGCTGACGGGGTCGACCGGTGCGGGAACCCATGGCGCCCGAGCAATGATGTAGGCCGCTGCATCGGTTACCGCCACCAAGCTGACAGGCCCGCTTGCATCGACGGCAGCATGCAACGTGGTGATAAATCCGGCATCGAAGGTGAAGGTGCCGAACTCCGAACCGAAGGCGGCATTGATGTCATCGCGTGTCCAGCGGCTCGCGTCGTTCAACTGGCGTGCTGTTCCGTCGTCGGAGACCGCGATGACCGCGCATGGCGGAACACAGATTGACCAGCCAATGATCATCCCGCCGATTCCGGAAAGGGCCTTGGCTTCCTCGATGAAGGCGCGGGCGTTTTTGAAGTGTTCCGGCGCGTCGCTCAAGCTCCGCAGGGCCAACTGGACCCATTTCGGACGATCGAGCGCCTTTCTAAGGATGAACACGGCCGCCCGCTTGTGGGTCTCGATCAGGCGCCGTGCGTGCTCCTGCGGGTTCTCGAACGTTGGGCTGAGTGTGAACGATAAAGCCGAGGCGGGTCCCGCCGCGATTGTCACGGCCGTAACCTGCGGTGGCGAGACCCAAATGGCGACGAAGCCCCGAGCGATCTCGTCCTGAAGGCGGAATGCCGACGCGACATCGGCTCGGTCCAGATAAATGATCGTGCTCGGCGGGAGTTCTGCGCCTTCTGCCGAGAGGGTGACATGCTCGGCTCCGAACACCCAACCTTCGGCGCACATGATTCCGTCAAAAGCGAAGAGACTGTCGACCGCGAGGCCCATGGTCGGCCTTCCGGAGGGCGCCTCGCGGACCACGGATTGCGGCGCGTACTGAAGTGATGGAGTGGACTCCGCAGCGATCCTGTGACCGCGTGTCTCGCTCGATGCGGCCGGTCCTCCATTCGACTGCGTGTCCGCGACCTGATCTGCGGCAAGCTGAGCTTCCGCTGCGCGCTCGGTGGTGCCGCTTACTGGTGGCGCGACAGCAAGGGGCCATTCCTCCAGGGTTGGTCCCATCCAGGCACGCGACGCCCCTCCGACGTGGCTCGGGCTGGCCTCAGCGATTTTATCGGCGCCGGAAGGTTCTCGCTCCAGCATGGTTCGGCGCACGCGCACCGATGGCCGTTTTGGTTCAGCTAAGGACGCAAGAGAGGACAGCCCGCCGGCGATTGCTTCCCCCTTGGCTTCGCGGGACTCCTCCCGCTCGAGATCGTAGCCACTCCGGCGGTCCCACGAAGATGCTTCGGATCGCTTCGCGACAGCCGGGGCGACGCTGCGCAGGACGAGCAGGAGCCATGAGACCGTTGGCCGCTCAACGGACCACGGTACCTCTTGGCCGGTTTCGGACAGCACGACGCGCAGGGGCAGGTTGTCCGCGAGGCGTGACAGCCTCTTCACAGCTTCGGGGGCCACGCGTGACCACTCAATCGAGAGCGTGCAGTGTGCCTCGCGACCGAGGGCGAGCGAGATGTCTTCCCTCACAGCGTCTGCAAAACCGGCAACGATTTCCTCGTCGCCCGCCATGAGGCTCCATGCGACGGGACGATCGGGCTGATCGATCCGAAGGATCCATCCCCGGATACCCTCCCCGGCCTCGGCGAAATCAATGACTCCGGCGAAGCCGGTCTGACGATCGCCGAAAAATGTTGGAATGCTGCCGAGGGACATTCTCTGCTCGAGGTGAGGCGTGCCGGTGAGCCACGACGCAGCGCTCACCTGAGTTTACGACGGCCCAGTCTCATAACGGTGATATGGACGGATTTAAGGAGGGCGCGAACACGTCTGAGCGTCTCTCCAACTCGTGCCTCGTGAGAGGCAATCTAGTCGACCGTCAGACGGCGGCGGACGTCCTGATAGATCCTCATGAACTCTCCGTTCATCTGTTCGATGGTCTGCGGAGGCGTGATGCCCGACTGGAGCCTGGACCAGACCTCACGGTCCGCTAGGCAACGCTCGAACGTGCTGGCGAGGTCTGCCGGATCGTTGGGCCGGACGTGAAGCCCGTTCCCCTCATGCGACACGGCCTCGCTCATTCCGCCGATGCCCGAGCAGAGGACGGGACGTTCGGCAAGGAAAGCTTCCTGGATCACAATCGGTGAGTTTTCCCACCAAATGGAGGGCACCACAATCCAGCCGCAGCTTCGCATATGATCAACGACCGCACGGGGATCGTAGATGCCACGAAACTGAATACAACCAGGCCACTTCGCGAGTGCTGGCGCAAGATCTTGGCAATCCGGCATTTGACACGCCGAGAGAGCATCACAGCCGAAGACAGAAAAGGTCGCCACCGGCCCCAGCCTCTCAAGAACTGAAATCGCGGCTTTGAGGTATACGTCGAGACCTTTGAACGGTGTGTTTTGTCCGAAAAACGCAAATTTCAGATGAAGATCCGGCGGCGATTGGCCGGCGGCCGGGACGGGAAGGCCCGACGTTCCGTTTCGCACGAGCTGAATGGGCTCAGCCAAGCCTGCAGCCTCGACGCGGTCGGCCAGGAACCGGCTCGGCGATGTCACGGCATGGAAATTCTTGAATGCCTGCGCGAAGAAGTTCCTGCGCAGGCGGAACTCTTCCTTAGTGTGCTCCGGAAAGCACAAATGGCAGTCGATCGGGGAGGATCGGTCACAGAGAAGGCGAGTATTCCGCTTCACCATTTGTCCGTGCTGGTAGCAGATCGACAGGTACTCGTGCAGCGTCAGGACAAAGACGGCATCGGGGAACCGAGTCTGCAGATACGCAGCCGCATTCATACCGAGCCGGAAAAAATGGTGAAAATGAAAGACATTGATTTTCTGCGCCTCGCAGACCGCGGCCACCTCTTCGAGGAGCTGCCAGTCGCCCGTTGAACCGAGAAAGGTATCGTAGTGCTGCGCATTGAGCAGGAACTCGTCGCGGTCGTACTCGACAATGCGCTCGTCGCGGGCGAAAATTGAGCTTGCGCCCGCCACCGCCGCCGGTGCAGCCGCAAACAGGCTGGCGTGACCGCAGACTTCCCGCAAATGCAGGAAGGAGCGGTGCGCAACGACCTCTCCACCACCCTTCGTCAGTGCCGGATGAGAATGCGCCAGGACAGCAACACGGAGGTCCATCATGACTGTTTCCGCGCACTCTCGGTGACCGTCGCTTCAAGACAATCCCTCACGAGGCGCGCCACCTGATGCGAATCAAAGGAGATCGGCGGCGGAGCCGTCTGCACGACACCATCGTCCGGGCCAACCGGCATCTCCAACACATCCAACTCCCGCAAGAGATCGAACAAGAGGGAGAGAGCGGACCCATAGCAGCGGCGTCCGGTGAGGATCTCGCGTACATCGCAAGTCCTGACGAGTACCGGGTAGAAGCTCGTCAGCGGAAAATCGCGAGGCCGCATGACCGAGGTGTCAACAATCGGTAGTGCGTCTAAGCGACGTGTCTCCCCCTCTGTTCGCATCTGAACGAGCTTGCCTCTGTCCAGATGATGAAGGGCTTCTTCGATGAGGACATGGAGTTGGCGAGACACAACAGCGCCGGCAGGCAGGAGTAGAAGGAATTCGTGATCAGCCAGAAATGCGTCCTCCGCCGCATAGATTGAAGTGAACCGCTCTAGGCGGCTGGCGTGGCCGTTCAGGTTGTCCGCCGCCCCTTGCTCGCCCTCGGCAGGGAGATCCCAAAGGGTGGCTACGTCGCCGAACGCGTAGTACGTCGAACTGATGGACGCGCACGTCGCGCGGGTAAACGCATCATTCGCGCAGGCGCACACGAGGATGGCGACGGACTCTGCTCGTAATTTCGTGTCCGCCACACGAGAGCTGCGATGAGTCGCTGCGCGCCGCAGCCGCCCACCCGCCTTGTCAAGGCGCACAAGGTCCGCGGCGAGGTCCAGATCGACCTCTGCAGCCCGCCAGAACAGGTCTGCCACGGCCGCGTCGAATTCGGACTTTTCCTGGATTGCCGGGACAATCGCGAAGCGGTCGCCACGACCGCCCACCGCCTCGTTGGTCCAAAGGAAAGTCGCGGCTCCCTGCCCAGGGCCAGCCGGACCGAGGCCGCTGATGAGGAACGAGGCTGTGAGACTCGGGCCGACGCCTCCAGCTGCTGTATCGAGTCGGAAGCGTGGGCTGCGGTCGGAATCCGCGAGATCGACCATCTCGCTCGGTGCGTGCACGATTTCGATCAGGGTCGAGCCAAAGCCGTCCGTGATTGCCGTCTTCAGCAGGCTCCCGGACGGCGTCCGGAAGCCGGCTCGGACTGACGAAGTCGATGCGGTCTCGGTCATCGCGTGGGGGTGGCTCAAACACTGCTACGCCGCCCGGGATCCTTATCCCGGGACGGCATCGTGGGTCGGGAGGCTAGCGCCTCCCGTTTAACGTGGGCTTGCTCCTGGCGCGACCCCTCTCAACGCACTGCGGCCCTGTGAGCCCATTTGACTCGCCAGCCGAGCCGGTCGCGAGCAATTGCGCGTCCGGATCGCCTCGAATCCCTGGTGGCTTGGCCTTTCAGGACGGCAGACAGCTTTGACCGCCGCCCCTTCGACCTCCGGCAGCAGGGTCCTTCTCATGCGTGGAGGAGGCCGTGATCCCTGAACAGGAAGTCATCGGCCGTGAGGCTGCTGAGAGCGATGCCCTTCAGCAGGATCGTGTCAGTCGCACTCAGGCTGAGCAGCGTGTCGCTGCCCGAGGCCGTCATGTGGCTCTGCAGGCTGGCAAAGTCCGCCACCTCGGAGGCATCCAGCCACAGCACGTCGTGCCCCGCCGCGGAGCCCGCATGGAAGCCGCTGATCACGTCCTTGCCAAAGCCTGCCGCGAACACGAGCGTGTCCCCGCCCGCGCTCTTGAAGAGGTCGACCACGCCCGCGGTCGAGACCAGCGTCTGGCCCGACAGGTAGGCGCTCTGGCTGTGGCTGCCGTCCAGGTTGGTCAGGTCGACCTTGGCCAGCGTGCCTCCGGCCGTGTAGCCCGAGGCCTGCGTGGTGTAGCTCTGGCCGGTGATGCCGTAGGTGGTGCTCACCCGCGCCCCGTCAGAGGCGTAGAGCGACTGGTAGTGCAGCGTGCCGTCGCTGAGCTTCTGGTCGTACTCGGTCACCTTGCCAGCCGCATCATAGCTCGTGTGGGCGCTGGCGAAGGCCGGGTTGCCGAGGGCGAACTGGGTGACCTCCTTGCTGTGGTCGGCGTGCAGCAGCGTGTCGGTGGTGAGCACGCCGCCCGTTGCAAACAGCTTGGTGTCGGTCGAGCCATCTGAGCCGTAGAGCACCTGGTAGTGCAGCGCGCCGTCGGCGGTCTTCTGGTCGTACTCGGTGACCTTGCCGGCAGCGTCGTAGCTCGTGTGGGCCACAGCAAAGGCCGGGTTGCCGAGGGCGAACTGGAGCACCTCCTTGGTCTTGTCGGCGTGCACCAGGGTCTCGGTCGTGACGGTCACGCCGTCGGCGGCAAAGACCTTGCTGTCGCTGGAGCCATCGCCCGCATAGAGCGTCTGCAGATGCAGCGCGCCGTCAGCCGCCTTCTGCCCGTACTCCGTCTGCTGGCCGCTGGCGTTGTAAGCCGCGTAGGTCGAGGCGTAGCTCTGACCGGTGATGCCGTAGGTGGTGCTCACCCGCGAGCCGTCGCTGGCGTACACCGACTGGTAGTGCAGCGAGCCGTCCGCGTTCCGCTGGTCGTACTCAGTGGTGTGACCTGATGCGTCGTAGGCCGTGTGCGCGCTGGTATAGGCCTGGCCCGTGATGTTGGACTGGTAGATATCCTTGGTCTGGTCCGCGTGGACCTGGGTCTCGGTGGTGAGCTTGCCGCCGCTGAAGGCGAAGGTGTCGGTGGAGCCGTCGAGGAAGGTGGTCTTGACGGAGGCGAGCTGTCCGCCAGCGTCGTAGCGCGCCACCGTGGTCGAGCCGTCCGAGCCAGTCTGCGTCACGCTGGTGTTGGGCGTGCCCTGGCTCGCGATGCTCGACGGCACCTGCCCAGCGCTCGTCTGCGTGTTGCTGTAGAAGGTGAAGTCGAGCGTTGCGGTCGGGTCACCCGAATTGTAGGTGCCGCCGGACGCGTTGGCGACCGCCACGTTCTCGATCGTGTACGTGAAGGTGTCGTGCACCCCTGACGGAATCGGGCCGAGTGCCGTTTTCGTGTAGGTGTACGAGCCATCCGAGTTAAGCGTCAGGTATCCGTAGGTCCCGTTGACGACCCCGCCCGGGATCTGCGTCGTACCATCCGATCCTGTAACTGTTCTGACCACAGAGGTGTCGCCGTCCGGGTCCGTATCATTGGCCAGCACGCCGTGCGCAGCGTCCCGGGTGAGGGAAGCCCCGGCGACCACGGCTTGATCGTCGTGGGCCGTCGGGACCCGGTCGATCGAGACGGTTACGGAGCCCGTCGCCAAGCCTCCGCGCCCGTCGCTGACCGTGTAGTCGAAGACGTCGACGGGATGCTGACCGACAGGCGCTTGGCTCAGGTCACCGGGGCTGTAGAAAATCGCGGCGCCATACCCCGCGATATTCAAGTCGCCATACTGACCATGGGCGGTCGTGGCCTGTGCGGCTGAGTCTGGCGCGCCATGGGGCTTGATCGAGACCAGCGTCAGGCCGTCACCGTCCGGATCGGAGCCACTCAGCGTCGAGATCATGCCCGAGGAAGGACCCATCGAGCCGGCAGGAACCGAGAGGCTGACGGGCGAGGCGATGGGGGCGTGATTGACGGTCGACTGGAAGCGGATGGTGATGCCGCCGTGACCGTCATCGGCCGTCACGAGTGAGAAGTTGGGGTCAACCCCCTGCTGGCTAGTGGTTGGGGAGAACGCCGCCGCGATGTCGAAGCTCGCCCCAGTGCTCGTGGTGACGTGGAGGGCGTCGCCGTTGAGCGTCGCGGTCGTGACGCCAGCGAGGTCGACTGTGGTGCCCACGCCATGCACCGCGAGCTGCCCATGGAAAGCCGTCGAGGACTTCAGGTCCAGCGTGCTCGAGTTGAACACGTCGATCCGGCTCGTGACGTTGGCGCCGTCGTCAAGAATGAGCGTGGAGTTGAAGTCGCGCAGGAAGACGCTGCCCAGACTGAGGGCGCCTTTCACTTCGAGAGTAGCATTGGCTTCGACCACCGCCGTGCCCGTTCCTCCGAGGCTGCCGTCGATCAGAAGCTGACCGCTGGCGACGTCAACCTGGCTGTTGTTGTGAACGTCACCGTGAATGACGGCCGGAGTCGTCGCGGGTGTGCTCGAGGCCCAGTCAGCCCTGGTCACAAGCCCCGCGCCGTTGAGCGTGAGGCCGGACGCAGCGTTCAGGAATGCCCCCTCGGTCAGCGTGACGCCGGCCACGTGGGACGTCGTGCCGTCGAGGGTCAACGCTCCCACCGCTGTCAGCGCGTTGCCCGAGCCGATGCTGAGTGATCCCGCAAAGCTCGCGCCCTCGGTATCGAGACTCGCCTTCCCGACCGCGACCGAAACCGCTGAGGTGACGGAGGAGGCCTGCCCAAGCCGCAGCGTCCCGCCTTCATACAGCTCGACCCTCGCGTTGCTCGAGCCGTTCAGGTCGAGCGTTGCCCCGGGCGACACCCTGATGAAGCCGGAGCCGGTGACCGCGCCATTGACGGTCAGATGGCTGTCGGACCCGGCTATCACCGCGCCGTTGTTCGTGATCGTCGCTTTGACGGTGCTATCACCCGCGCCGCCAGAGGAGTTGAGAACCGAATAGGTATCGAGCTTGATCGTGCCCGCGTTGAGCGCCGCGCCGTGATCGACGACGATGCTCGCGCTCCCAAATCCGCCGGGCTGGCTGGTCAGCGTGAGGCCGTTGGTCACATTGAGGGTGCCGTGGACCGCGACGAGGGCACCTAGGCCGGCCGAGGCGTCCTCCGTCACGCTGGCAGCCGTCTGCGTGCCGGTCACGTTGACGAAGGAGACCGCCGAGGACGTCGGAGTGATGAGGACATCATCGGTTGCGCTCGGTGCGAGGCCGCTCGCCCACTTCGTGGCGTCGCTCCAGTCACCAACCTGACCCGGCGCCCAGGTCCCGACCCCCTCCACGAAGCGCAGGAGCGTCCCCCCGTGACCGTCGCTCGCGACGACGGGGGCGGTGCGGGCCGCGAGCGCGTACTTCGTCGGATCGAAGGAGCCCGGCACACCACTCCCGGTTGGAAAGTAGTAGGCGTTCAGGTCGAGCGTCTGACCGTTCGTCTCGACGAGGTGCACCGTGCCGCCGCTGACCGACACCGACGACGTCTGGATACCCGTGAGGTCGAGCGTCGAGCCCTTGAAGAAGTCGAGACTGCCGCCGAAGCTTCCGCCTTCGAGGTTGAGGGTCGATACGCCGTAGCCCACGCTGACGGCGCTCGTCACCGCGGACGCTTTGCCCAGGTTCAGCGTCCCGCCATTGAGGTAGATCAGCCCACTGCTTGCACCGTTGAGGTCGAGGGCAGCTCCGGCGTCGAGACCGCCGATGTAGCCCGTCCCGGTCACGGCGCCGTTGATCACGAGGTGGCTGTTGGGATCAAGAATGATGTAGCCGTTGTTCTGAATGGCGGCATTGATCGTGCCGGATCCGCCGTCAATGCGGATGGTGGGATCGAGCTTTATCCCACCGGCGACGGAGAGGGTCGCGCCATCGGAGATATCCAGTGTCCCGCTCGTCGCTGCATTCTGGTCCGTGACGGCGCTCTTGAGAGTCAGCGCTCCAGACAGATTAACGGTGCCGCCCACGGAGATAGCGCCGTAGGCTTGTGAGAAGTCGGCGGTCAGCGAACCCGCCGACACGTTCCCGATGTTGACGAATGACTTGTTCGGGCCTGAGACCAGGGCGTCATCCTGCGCGCCCGGCACGGCGCCTCCGATCCAGTTGCTCGCGTCCGTCCAAGAGCCCGAATTGCCGGATTTCCAATTGACAGTGGTCTTGGTGATGACGGGCACCCCTCCATCGACAGTCGTCGTCTTGTCGGAAAACTGCAGTAATTGGACGTGGGTCAGCGTGTCGGTGCCGTCGGGCGAACCGGCGCGCAGGTCCGTCACCGTGTAGGTGTCCGCTCCGGTCTTGACGACCTGGTAGTCGGACGCGTTCCCAGAATAACCAGCGGTGACATCCCCACCGCTGCCGCCGCCAGTGATCGTGTCGTTGCCACCATTGCCGATCACCAGCGCCGGCCCGGGACCGCCGTTCAAGCCGATGCTGTCGGCCGACGAGCTGCCGACGCCAAGGAATTGAGCGTAATCCTCGCCAATCAGATTCAGGGGAGTCGAGGACACCTCGCTCGTTTTGGCAAGCATTGCCGTCCGGAAGGCCTGCCAATCTGCTACGCTGGTGATGCTGCTGGGCAGACCCGTGAGGCCTGTGAAGGCGCCGATCGCCAGGTACACGTTGGTGCCGCCCCCATTCGGGGCTAGCTGCGACGGGTCATACTGGGCGACGCTGCCCGTCTTGGCATCAACGTTGTAGCCGCCGAGCACGATGGTCTTGGCGGGCGTGTCCGAAACCGTAGCCATAATTCCCCCCTCTTGGCGTGCGGCTCGGTCGGACCAACGATGGTCGGGCGCGCTGCCAGAGATTCAGGCATGCGTCATCCTCCAATCTGCCGACCGTTAGCGCATAATGAAATAACGTGGATGCGGGCCCACCGGCCCGACCAAGATGCGTCACGCGCGCCGCGAGGTATGAGCTTCCGCAAGAAAGCCCCTCGGTCGGCCACGCACGCCATGGTCAACTTGAATGACTGCCCCCCGATTCTCCCCAACACGCCCGCTGACTTATCGAATCGCTCGAAATAGCGGCCGACCCGGAAACGATGACTGAATAAGGAGGGATACGCACCCCCGGATCCGGTGCATCATCCATTTAGACGATGACATACCAGATTTTCAACACTTATCGCCGACCAAGGCTGGCATGTTAAGCAGTTTTCAACGGGTTACTGCCTCGCGGGCCACTTGGTGTGCCCATGTGGCAACACCATCTGAAAGGCAAGCTGCTCGTGGCGGCCACTGCGACCCGCTCAGGGTTGGAGGCCTTCCTAGCGGACCTCTCTCGGCTGTCGACTGGTTCACCCGGACCGCGCCGAGTCAAACTCAGCCTGACGGCTCTGGGCAGCCGGCGACGGCCACGGCACGCCGCCGAAGCGCCTCTTACGGAGTGCCTAGTCTGGCCAAGATTGCCTCGCGCTGTTCTACGAAAGCTTTTGACGCCGGCAGAAGCACAACAGCTTGGTCGATGTAGTGCAAAGCCTGTTTGAGCAGGCCCCGCCGGAATAGAAGCAGCGACAGCATCGCGACCATATGGGGATGCGACGGCGAGAGCGCGACGGCAGTGGCCGCATGATAGACAGCGCGATTGAGATCTCCGCGGGCCTCACAGATCCTGGAAGCTCTCATGTGGAACTCCGGGTCGATGGGCTTGAGGCTGAGGGCCCTCTCGATCGCCGACAGCGCCCACTGCAAATGACGCCGCTTCAAACAATGACCAGCCAAGTTGAAGAAATAGGGAGGGTAGTCACTCCTGTACTCCCTCGCCCTGCGCAGGGCAGCGGAGGCAACTTCACCAGACAGGGCGGCCGAGACGACCTCCTTCAGAGCCCCGGTAGAACTGAGATAGTAGCCGACCGGGTGCCCCGCGTACCGCACCGGCACACCCGACAGAATGCATTGCGGGATAACCCTCCTGAATTCATTGAAGTGCAGAAGATCATTATCCGCGGGGTCATAGAAGATGATATATCGGCACTCCGGGCGGACAAAGCGCTCGCTGAGGGTATGCATTTGGCCAATCGCGTCCGCTTGTGCTGACCACCGTCTCTCCCACTCGGCGGTGATGTCGAACTGCGGCGAGAAAGCCACGGCGGCATCTGCCTCGAAGCATGAGCCGAAATTGAGCGCAGCGTAGCCGCCCATGCTGCTCCCGTAGGTTGCGCGCCAACGATACGGCTCGCTGCGTTCGCTGATGAACTCCCTGATTCGGTTGAGCGCCTCAGGCGGAAAGGATTGATACCAGTCATCCACGCAGGATTTGACGGCGATTACATCAAACCCTTTTTCGACTGCGAACTTCCCCCCGAACCCGGGCCCGTCCAGCTCTCGGTTATTGGCTTCGGTAAAGGAGATCAGCAGCCGCGGGGAAGAGTGTCCCGCCGCGAAAAACTCGATCCTCAGAGTTTCTGCGGAGAAGATGAGCTGACCTGCTTCATGCATGATCGACACCGCGGCGCTGGAGGGTACTTGGGGCAGAACGCTGTCGGGTTGCGCCGACTGGCGCTCTCATGCGGCTTTCAGTTGGTGGTCTGCATGAGGTCGAGCGTCCGGCGGCAGATCTCGAGCCAGCACTCATGTGAGACGTCGCCGGCCCTCTCGTAGGGCGCGAAGCGGTCAATCGAGCCTTGAAGCCAATTTTCTGAGACCCGCCGCACCGATCCCGGCTCGCGCCCGTCCACATCGACAACCAGCAGGACGTTCGCCGGATTGTAAGAGGCAATGGCGGTGGACAGTGCTGCAGCAGCCGGCTCAGTCACGCCGGCATTCCGCTTATAGACAAATATCCTTCCAGCGCAGTCGAGATGCTGTATGAGACGGTCCCGGAGCATCTCCAGCTTCCGCGCCTCGTCGGCGTGGATCGCCGCGCGCTCGTCTGAACCGGCCACGAATTCACGCCGCCCATCGACCATGTGGGAGACTATCTTCGAATTAAACTGCAGGCCATATCGCCGGTCGACGACCATGGTGTCCCACGCGGGCGCGAGATTGGCGAGCTCATACAGATCAGCGAATTTTTTGTGGAGTGCGGCGGCAAGCTCGTCCGGTTGAACAATAGCCCACCGTAAGAGCCCGGACTGCTCAAGGCCGTAATGCCGCTGCACGAACCCGAACTCACAATTATCGCCTAAGCTCTCGAATCGGCTCAGCACCTCCGCCGGCTCTGTCATGCTCGCCCCCTTGCGCGGAAACCCTTAGCATGGCTGTATCGATGCTGAGAACGTGTCCGGCGGTTACGCACAAAGCTGTTGCCGCGAGGCCACTAAGCCGCAAGGGTTGTTCGAGGCTCAGGAGGAGCTCGGACGAGGCGGCGGCAGCTCTCCTACCATCCCCGCTCGCCCACTCTGCGCAGGCCCGGTATCGACACATCAAACACTAAAATGACTTGACCCAACCGGAGGTGAACATGCGCTTCGGCGGCCCCGCGCGCTGCCTCGCGCGTGGCGGAGCCGCAGTTTATGTTAGTCAGCGAGGTAGCTGTACACTGATATCGCGCGGGCTATCCCCCATAAGTCAGCATCGAAGCGGCGCGTAAAAAATGTAAGATCCTCCGCTTCAGCAATCGGACGCGCAAATTGCTCAACCACGTGGAGTTGCGGCCGGCTTCGATAATCATGAATTCCTATCACTGCATCGTCTTTTAGGTGCAATAATGCCTGCAGAAAGCACGCGACTCTGAACCGGCCGTCGACAAGACATAGATCGAAGGCTTTAGTCTCGGGCGCAATTATTGCCTGCGGGTATGAGGGGAAGCGCTCTCGATATTCGTTAGAAACAGGGTGCCCCCACTCCCTCGTAGGGCCAATATCAACGTGCAACAATTGCCGCGCGTAAATTGACTGAGGCATCTGTTCAGACACAGCCTCAATCCAAGCCTTATCACTATCAACCGCTATAACCGGCCCCCTTACAACCTCCGCTGCCAGTTTGGTGCTACCTCCGACCCCGAATTCGAAATATGATCTTGCATTAGCAAGAAACGACTTGAATAAAGACAATTCCTTCTCACTCATCCGGATATCCATCATCTCCCCCTTGATCTCTCTGCGCAGCCTGTACAGGTCCATACAATAGGCTGGATGTTGTTCAATGCCAAGCCGGGCCGAAGGGCCACCCTGTGCCGTTAGAAGCGTCCAGCAATGCTACTGTCTGGCGGTGGAACGTTGTTGCGATGGAGTGCTTTGGCCAATCGAGGAGTAGGCGTGGCGCTTTAATGGCATCCGCCGCCGCGTCTCCCGCCGGCGGGCCTGCTGATGGTCGCCATCCATCCGAATGTCCGCACCACGCCCATTGTTCGTGCCGAGATCGCCCGCTCGCACTTTCGAAGGAGACTTCTGAAGGTGCGAAGCTCGCGGCCGCCGTGCTGACTGTTGTTGCCTACGTAGATTAAAACCTCGACTCGGACAAGGGCGGTGTGGCAACACAGCGCCTGTTTCGGCTGGCCTCTGTTCTGCACCCGTAAAGGCAATCATTTCTTCGAATCCAGCACTCTTTCATAGCCTCTACAGCAGAACCTCAGACCGACACCAGGGCAGAACCGATAATAAGCGCTACTCGATTCTCATATGCCACAGCACTGGACTAAAATTACATTAAAGTTGAGAAGCCTTAATCTTCGTTGATGCGTTTATGCACTTTTGCCAAAATGCCGGCGGTCAATATTTATTTCGTCTTAGGACTTTCGATGTAGCATCAATGATTGCGTTTCCATCGCTGACGCTAGGGTTAAGTGTCGAACCGCCTTCATCATGTTCGTCCCAGGAATAAATGAGGCCAGTTTGTGCCAGCGCGCTGTGCCTGTGCGTATCGATCCAAGCAAGCATACGAGAAATGTGCTCGGCGATCTGTTCTGGCGTTCCCGCCGTGTAGAAATCGCAAGTTTTGCAGGGAGCAGCACTGGTCGGCGACGATGCCTCCCAAGGAACGGGCCGCGATACTCTCGGCCTGCGGTCCCACCCGGTCATGGCTGTCGGAACGACCGATTGTCCGGTTGCCGCCTGTTTGTTCCAATAAGTCTCTACCGTCTTCGCCAGGTCGGCGTAGGAGCCGCCTGTGCCCTGGCTCGTGTAGCGTCCGACGGCATCAGCTCCGGCCAAGGCAACTGTGCCCGAGGCAAGCCCGGTCATTAGAACGATATAGGGCGGAGGTGACGCCAGCGCTTGCAAACGCACCCCGACATTTGTAATCGGCGCCAGAAGCTCAGCGGGTGGCGTGTGATCATCCATCAGGTAAAGAATTGGGCGTCCGCCTAGGACTTTTTGGTAGTTATCCGACCGAAATAGTTGCACATATTGGTCAATGTGCTTACCTATTTCAGACGAAAAAGACCGGTAAGAAAAAAAAATAAAGCACCATTTGACAAGGTTTGCATGTTTGCTGGATTGGTGCAGCTTCCAAGCATTTACAGGACTTTCTAAACCGTACCACCCGTATGCCCAGTAATCGATACCTGCGGATTGCGCCAACGAGATTTCGTAGTCGAGTCGGCTTTGCGTCGCACAAGGGCTAGTATCAACCGTTGCATCTTTCGTCACTGTCGCGCAGTTAGGCGCCCGGCCAACAAAGCTATGCTGACTGAGGGATTCTTCGACAGCTGTCCGCGTTCGAGTTCTGGATAGATTGTACCATGGATCCCAACGGATTGCTCCAATCTTTTGTGCCCCCCTGCCGACTCCGGCCTCGGCGAACATCGGCTTCAGCCCAACGCCACAGAAGGGGGCCTTCAGAAGAGTTCTGCGCATGAGTGTCAACGCGAACTTCCCTTTTGATGTGCGCTCGGCGAGATGCCAGGCGACCCGCGGACGTAGAAAACTCCGCGACAGATTTTCATGGCTATGGTGACTCCGACGGTAGCGAATAGCATCCGCCGCCGTTCAGAGATCGCTGACAGTGCGGGCCGCCGAGCTGCGCAACACCGCCTTCAGCCCATCGGCGAATTGGCCCAGACCGACCTTCCCCTCAATCCGGCTTGACCGCGCCCTTGACCGGATGCCTACGGCACAACTCTACACGTACCCACCCGTCCCGGGCACGATCTTTGGCGAGCAGCGGCATCGAGCCGGGGCAGAAAAGGCACATGCTAGCCGAACAAAGCCAATAGAATCGAGACCTGCTAACGCGCTTGCCCCCCCAAAACGTCCTCACAAATTTCAGAGAAATTCTCTAAAACGCTTTGAAATAGGCCCTTCTCTCTCGGCGAGAAGAACACTGGCCGCCGTTCCGAGCTTAAACGAAACGTGCCCTGTGTCAGAGGCGCGTCGAGCGCCCCCTCCAGTTCCGGCAGTGTAGCGAGATAACTGATTTCCGACACGTAAAGTTTTATGTTGTCACTCTGGCCGCTTGTATCCAGACCGATGACATCGTCTATCGTGGAGCCAGCGGCTAGGTAGCCGCGCGCCACAAGCTTGTTCAGATTTGCCCGGATCCTCTGCTTGGGCGACAGTTGAGCATAATGGAACAGGAAATAACCAGGCATTGGATCCGCCTCTACTCCCTGGGATCCAGCTATCTGGCAGTTATGATTAATGTTCCACCGCACAGGCGCAGCAGCGCTGATAATCGGCTTTCCCCAAGCAACACCATTGCGAAACGTCGACGCATCGTCCCCCAGGATGAAACGGTCGCGGTACCCCGGATAATTATACAGCCAAACAGCCGGTATGAATGCTCCTCGGCTCTCGGGCAGATGTTCGCGAACAGCCTCCCCGTCTAAAAAATTCTCTCCATCGAAGAATCCGAGAAATTCGTCGGTATCTAGAAAGGTGTAAAACCGACATGATGCCGCAAGCGCATTGTATAACCCTGGAAAATGGCTCACATCGTGGACGTAGTTGTGAAACCCCTCGAACGACACGACTAGCAGCTGGTCGCTATAGGCTGCATAAACATCTATAACAGAACTATCAGTCGAATTGTTATCAAAGACAATAAGGTTCTCAATTCCCACAATCTTGCGATGATGCTCGATCCATTCGCGAAGAAAAAAGGCATCGTCCTTCGTCTTGAGGAGAATTTTCAACTCGCTCGGGTTAGCCCTTATCGAAGCACAGATATCCGCCTCGTGTTCAGACCAGGAAACCATTGGCTTCATTTGGAGAGCTCCGAAACCGATTGCGCAACCGCATTTCGGAACACCTCCTCGTAGAGGTCGCCAAGACGCTTCATGCTGAACCGCTCGTTCGCTCGCCCAGCATTGTGGCACATTTTTGTATAAACGCCCGCACCCGTAACGATCTCCCGGACGTGGTCTACCATTCCCTCTCTGATCGACGCGGTCCCAGACGTGACTGAAACCAGCGTGCCAGGCCGTGCGTCCGGCTCGCTGCCCATGATGTCAGGAATCTCGCCGATATCCGTCGTCACTACTGGTATACCCGCGCTGAAGCATTCAAGCAGGAATAGCGGGAAAGTCTCGCCAGCATAAACACTGGGGAATATCCCGAGGTCAAAACATCGGAGTAAACGACTGGGCCTATCGACATGCCCAAGGAACGTCAGCTCCGGATCGTGGCCGTATTCCGCCTTCAGGTCTGGAAGCGCGGCGCCATCCCCGATTAGCACAAGGTGGAACTTCTTGCCTGCGTGCCCATTGAGTTCCTTTGTCACCTCGATCGCAGTGCGCCACCCCTTCTCTTGTATGGCGCGCGAACAGATGACCATAACGAACGTGTCGGCCGCGATGCCGTGCTGCACCCGGAATGCGGCTCTGTCCTTCCACTCCTCCGCCTGCAAGGGAACGGCATTGAAGCTGCGCCGGAACCCCGAGCGGTTCACACCCTTGTCGACCAGAACCTTTTTGTTTTTCTCGGCCAAGGATAGCCAGAGGCTCACAGTCCTATTGAGAAAGCCTACAAACCCTGGCTCAAGGATGTCAGCGACCGTCTCATAGCCTCCGTGGAGAGACGCGATATAGGGAATGTCGACGGATACATGACTCAGATAAAGGTGGTAGTCGATGCTAACGTTGTGAGAGTTGATTACCTGTATCCCGTAATCGCTCAGAAACTCTGAAAATTCGGGTAGAACTTCCTCGGCATAAACCACAGGTATATCAGGCCGCAAACGATGCCGAAGACTCTTCCCGTCTCCTTGGTCGATTTTTTCTTTAACGAAGTAGGTAACGTGGTGCCCACGCGCTTTTAGTTCGTTCGCCAATTCGAGCGGAAGCACTTCACCTCCGCCGATACCAAAGCTGTGCGCAGCGACACAGATTCGTAGCGGTAATCGCGCGGAGTCAGCATCTGATGGCAGGAGCCGAACGCCCAAGTGCTGCAACGAGTTTCCAGGAAAGTGCTTGGAGAGTTCCCTGATATGGCGCTGCTTCGCTTCTGCACTGACATCGTAGAGCCGCGAAATATCTTCGAGGATCATCCGGTGCTCGTTCAGGTGCCGGTCTCCGAAAAAAGAGTCACGTGAAGCACTCGACTCCCTGACGCGAAAATACGATTTCGCTAGGCGCGAGAATGCGATCGTTCCCCCCCTGACGACAAGAGCGTAAAAATACCAGTCGCCGGCGAACCGGTACTCGAACAGGCGTTCCATCTCTTGCTTCGTTAGGTGAGGCTTTCGAAACACAAGACCGGAAGCATTTGGAATCACGTTCTTTACAGCAAAGTCATACGAGAACGCTTTTGCTGCGGGAACGAGCGTCGAGTTCCCAGTAGAAAAATCTTTTAGGCCGTCGTAATAACCGAACAGATCATCCCTCGGGTGCCCATGCTCGCCGATGCATGTGATCTGGCCGAACGACGCCATCACGTCGTCCCGCTCGAAGGCGGGCACAACGTGACGCAGGAATTCGGGATGCGCACTGTCGTCGGTCTCAGCGATCCAGATAAGATCATTCTGCGCGATCGATAGACCTTTGGCCCATTGCTTGAAAACACATCCAGAATTGCCCTCGTTTACGACAATCTTGTACGATATCCCCGATGCGCGAAGCAGTTTTTCTGCAAGTTCAACGCTGTTGTCGCTGGAGCAGTCGTCGAGAAAAATAATTTCATTGGGTCTAACCGCCTGATCGACAACCGTTCGAATTCTTTCCTCCAGAAAGCGCGCGTGGTTGTAGTTGGGCAGAATGACGGAAACTTTTTGCGTCCCGACTTGATCAGTCGGCGCAGGCAGGCGCAGTCGCTTCTGTCCCGATCCTGCATTCAGGGCGCGCGCCGTCGCGTTCAGGTATGCGCCGCCAAAATGGATATCCGGCTCAAGATAAGCGCCCTCGGCCCATTCATTCCAGGCATTAATGGCCACAATCGGCGTGCCGAAAACCGGCTTCTCCATTGCGCGCTCGATTAGGGCGCGCAACCACGCTTCGTACTTCGCAGGAGAGGAGTTCTCAAGCGTTAATCCACGGTTCGGGCGGCGGGAGTCGTTATCCCAACTCGGCACGATAGTCTTAATAAGGGGAAAGTCCGTGTCTACCTCGTTGAGTGACGCTTTGGCGAAGTCGTCATAGGCAATGACTCGACCGGTGAACTCGTGTGAATAGGCGTCAGGGGTAGGTCGGCCTGGTAGCTTGTCGGATAATTTGTGCGGCGGAAACTCGATTGCGCCGTCAAGGCCGTAGAGCGATGGGTCCCGTTCGCCGAATGTCTGAGCCATAAAAATGAGCGGATAAACTGAGAATTGTTCCGCGAGCGTCCGCCGCCACCGCTGAATCGTTGCCGACGCGTCGGGTACGTTCCTAGGATTGTAGATCACAAACAGCGGCCGGCCGTCTACGCGGACATATCTCCGGTCGGAAAAGTGACGCGCCAAATCGCTCAGAAGCGCAAGTTCATCTTGCTCATCGTAGGTTTGCTTAAGGAGAACTTGCGACTCAGCTCCATCCCATGTTCTTGTCCAATTTTCGTTCGCCCAAATTAACATGAAAGGCATATCAATGCTTGAAGAGAGCAGAATTTCAAGTGGCTTTTCCAGCACCCTCTTGCGATCAAACCAGTAATAGTAATAAGCAAAGGCACTGACTCCGGCCGCCTTAGCAGTATTGGCCTGGATTTCCAGGCTTTTGTGGTCCGTCAAGTTGTAAAAACCGAAATCTCGCGGAATTCTGGGCTGATAATGCCCAGGAAAGCGGGGTAGCCCGCGCGGAAGCTGCCGCCACTCGGTGAATCCCTGCCCCCAAAACAGATCGTTTTCCGGAATTGCGTGAAATTGCGGAAGGTAAAATGCAATGAGCAACGGCCGAGTCTCGGCGTCGCTCTGAATTCGGTCTCCCAGTATGTGCGGGTCGAACTCCTCAAAATCTTCGCTCTGCGCAGTGTACTTTGCGTGCTCTCTAAACAGGCTTTCGAGCGATCCACGGGAGCGTGGCACCAGGTCAGCGTCGGTCGGCGCAGGCAGTGTTTTGCTGCCTTGCAGGCCGTGGCCAATGGCGGCGAGGACCCGCAGTGTCGGCGGCGTTTCGCCGATGACGGGTTCCGTGAAGGAGACCTTGAAACCGTACAGCCCAGTACCTTTCCCGTACTCGAGGAGGTCTGGCCTCATCTCGTTTGCAGTCGCACGGCCGATGACGCGGTCGTCGAGAACTGCTTCGATCTGGACGACCGCATTTGGAGCAACTGGCATCCACGCCCAACCGGTTGCGTCCCACCGGGTTATAAGATCCACCCCTCCTTCGATCTCTGGCAGCGACGCTCCAGACATTCCCGCATCGGCCGATGGCCGCGAGGACGTCTCTGTCGGCCGGCTATCGACGAATTCTGTAGCTCCGGGAAGGATCGTCGGCCCTTCAGGCCCGAGAACGCGCAGGTTTGGTGACTTGTCACCATAAATCGGAGCATTGAACGAAAGGAGGAAGCCATAGTTTCCATGGCCTTTTCCGTGCTCAGCCAGATCGGGCCGGCTTTGATTGGCACGAGCGCGTCCTACGACCCTGCCGTCCAGGACAGCCTCAATCTCGACTGTATCGTCCGGTCGTGCAGGTTGCCAGGCCCATCCGCTTGCGACCGAACGGGTGAGGCTGTCGACGTGCCCTTCGACACTCAGCCCAAATGCCGCCGGTTCCTCCCGTTGTTGGGCATCTCCGTGTTCCCCAACGGGGGGCGGGTTCCAGTCGGTCTCCGGCGCAAATTTGTAGAATCCAGGCAGTTCTACGCTTCCTTGCGGGCCGCGGACGCGGATGGCTGGGGATATTTCTGCTGTAAGCACATGATCGAAGACGAGGGTGAAGCCGTAGTTACCCGTTCCACGTCCCGATTGAAGCAGATCGATGCGCGGCTCAGAAGCCGTTGCACGTCCGATAACGCGGTCGCCGAGCAAAGCTTCAACTTCGGCAGCAGCTTCTGGCCTGTTCGGAATCCAAGCCCAGCCCACGGCGCCGCGGCGAGTGAGGCTGTCGACATGGCCGTCCACAGTGTTCCAAGTTGCAGAGGTAAGAAATTTGGCTGCGTCAGCGCCGACAATCCGAATGGTCGGCAGCGCTCCATTACGCAGTCGCCCCTCGAAGGAGAGGAAGAACCCATATAATCCCGTACCTTTTCCTAGCTCCAGGAGGTCGGAACGGAATTCACTTGCAGTAGTCCTGCCGATAGTTTCACCGTCTAATAGCGCCTCTACTTCAAGTGAGATCTCGGGTGCGGAGCTAATCCACGCCCAACCTGAAGCACCCCATGGAGTTAAGCTGTCAAGGTGCCCCTCTATCTGCATACTTGGAACTCCCGAATTCGGATCTGTCCGTGCCGCGTCCGCCGCGTCGACCCCCTGCGCGTGTTTTCCGAGCGTGTTGGTTTGATCCGACATTTCTGCCCCGCGAAATTCACCGATTTCTGCCTTCGCCTATCGGTAATTAAAATTCATGTGCGCCGGACAAGTGGATGCCCTGAGAGCCCGCAGGCGGTCTTTCTTGGTTTTGGCAAGCGAGCTTCGACGCTTCTGTTCAGCGACAGCCACGTTCTACGGCAGACGGCCGCGCTCCTTTTCTTCGTGCAACTTGTTTGCCGGTCTGGATCCTCTGCCGACGCCGACATACTCAAAACCGTGTGCTGCTACGTTGCTAGCAGAGTATATGTTCCGGAGATCAATGATGCGCGGCGTCGTCATCAGAGGGAGAAGCTGCTGGAGATCGAGCGCTCTGTAGGCGTTCCATTCGGTGACCAAGACGAGTGCGTCGGCACCTTCTGCGCACATGTAAGGATCGTTAACGTAGACGACGTCGGGCATAATCTCTTTCGCATGTCCCATCCCTTCGGGGTCATGGGCGGTTACCTTCGCACCGGCATCGAGAAGGCCGGTGATGATAGCTTGGGAAGGCGCTTCGCGCATGTCGTCGGTATTAGGTTTGAAGGTCAGCCCAAGAACTGCAATCATTTTCCCCCGGACTGAACCGCCGCATGCGTTAATCACTTTCCGCGCCATGGCGCGTTTACGTTGATCGTTGGCAGCTACGACGGCTTCGACGATGCGCACCGGACTTCCAGCGTCCTGCGCAGTCTTGACGAGGGCGAGCGTATCTTTCGGGAAGCAGGAGCCTCCATAGCCTGGACCGGCATGCAGGAATTTTGAGCCGATGCGATTGTCCAGCCCTATACCGCGGGCGACTTCTTGCACATCCGCGCCGACTTGCTCGCAAAGGTCTGCGATTTCGTTGATAAAAGTTATCTTAGTAGCCAGGAAGGCGTTTGCTGCATATTTGGTAAGCTCCGCCGTTCTGCGGCCAGTGACGATAATCGGAGCCTGGTTTAGGAAGAGCGGACGATAAATTTCTCGGAGTACGGCTTCGGCACGCTCGTCCTCCGCACCGAGAAGGATGCGGTCTGGCCTCTTAAAGTCTTCGATAGCCGCGCCTTCACGTAGAAACTCAGGGTTAGAGGCAACGGATACGTCTGCGCTTGGTCGGACATCGCGGATAATGCGGTTGACCTCGTCGCCCGTACCGACCGGCACAGTCGATTTGGTAACCACGACCGTGAACCCCTCCAGGGCCTCAGCAATCTCGCGCGCGGCGGCGAAAACGAATGAGAGATCGGCGAAACCGTCGCCGCGTCGGGAAGGCGTTCCGACGGCGATGAAAACGGCTTCTGCCTCTGCGACTGCAGGCCTGATGTCGGTGGAAAAGCGCAGGCGGCCCTGGCGCGCGTTCTCATTCACCAAAGCGTCGAGGCCGGGCTCATAGATCGGCATAATGCCCGCTTTGAGTGCCTCGATCTTTGCTGCATCTTTGTCGATACAAATTACATGGTGACCGAAGTCAGCGAAACAGGCGCCCGATACAAGCCCGACGTAGCCGGAGCCAATCATCGCGATTTTCAAGATCTCAATCCTTAAACTGCGAGTACTTTGACTCGGCGGCTAATTTCAGCAGGTTCTGCCCGTAGGCGGTCTTGGCGAAGCACTCGCCCGCCGCCACGAGCTGGTCGCGGGTGATGAAGCCTTGCAGGTAGGCGATCTCCTCCAGGCAGGCCACCTGCAGTCCCTGCCGGTTCTGGATCGTCCGGACGAACTCGGAGGCCTCCAGGAGACTGTCATGCGTGCCGGTGTCGAGCCAGGCGTAGCCGCGGCCCATCCGCTCCACGTGCAGCTGCCCGCGCTCCAGATAGGCCTGGTTGACGCTCGTGATCTCGAGCTCGCCCCGGGCGGAGGGGGTCACGCTCGCGGCGATATCGAGCACGCGGTTGTCGTAGAAATAGAGGCCTGTCACCGCCCAGGTCGAATCGGGCTCCCTCGGCTTCTCGACAATCCGCGTCGGCCGCCCTCCGGCATCGAGGCTCACCACGCCGTAAGCCTGCGGGTTCTCGACATGGTAGGCGAAGATGGTGGCCCCTTCCTCGTGGGCCTTGGCGTTGGCCAACAGCTCCGTCATGCCGGCGCCGAAGAACAGGTTGTCGCCGAGGATCAGTGCAACGGAATCGTCGCCCACGAAGTCGCGCCCGATCAGGAAGGCCTGGGCAAGACCTTCCGGCCGCGGCTGCACCGCGTAGGCGAAGCGCACCCCGAACTGCTCGCCGGTGCCGAACAGGCGGCGGTAATTGTCGAGGTGCTCGGGGCTTGAGATGATCAGGATGTCCCGGATGCCGGCGAGCATCAGCACCGACACCGGATAGTAGATCATCGGCTTGTCGTAGACCGGCAGCAGCTGCTTGTTGATCGACAGCGTGGCCGGATGCAGCCGCGTGCCGGAGCCGCCGGCCAGAACGATGCCCTTCATGTCAGACTCCTGCGCGCTCGGCCGGCCCGACGAGCCGGTCGAGAATGTCGTCGAGCGCGCTCTCCCACGGCCGCGGCGCGATGCCATAAGCGGCCGTGAGGCTGTCGGTGGACAGGCGCGAGTTGGCCGGCCGTCGTGCCGGTGTCGGATAGGCGGCGGTCGGGATGCCCTTTACCGGCACGCCGCGACCGCCGCGCCGGGCCGCGCCGGCCAAGATCGCCTCGGCGAAGCCGCACCACGTCGTCGCGCCCGCATTCACGCAATGGAACGTGCCGGTCGGCGCGGCCTCGTCCGCGGCCAAGCGCCGGGCGATAACCGCCAGCGCGGTGGCGAGATCGGCGGCCGAGGTCGGGCTGCCGTGCTGGTCGTTGACGACGGTCAGGGCGTCGCGCTCACCCGCCAGCCGCAGCATCGTCTTGACGAAGTTGCCCCGGTGCGGGCTCACCACCCAGGCGGTGCGCACTATGGCGTGGCGCGGGTTGCCGGTTCGCACCGCCAGCTCGCCGGCGGCCTTGCTGGCCCCATAGACGCTCTGCGGGTCGATGGGTTCATCGGGCGCGTAGGCCTCGCCCGGCTTCGTGCCGGAAAAGACGTAGTCCGTCGACACGTGCACGAGGGGGATCTTCTTCTGCGCTGTGGCGGCCGCGAGGATCGCCGGGGCCAGCGCGTTGAGCCGCCACGCCGCGACCACGTCGGATTCGGCCTTGTCGACCGCCGTGTAGGCGGCGGTGTTGATCACCGCCCGGTAGTCGCGCCCCGCCAGCATCTCCGCGACGGCATCTGCGTCGGTAATATCGAGCTCCGCGCGGGTCGGCGCGTGCACCCGGATATCCGCGTCCCAGGCGATGGCCTGCAACTCGGTGCCGACCTGGCCCGCCCCTCCGAGGATCAGG